>JAFIGB010000176.1 GCA_020831705.1 Candidatus Sumerlaeia bacterium
ACTCATTCGTCCGGGCCTTCACACTGAAGACCCAAAGGATCGACATCGCCGTGCAGACGGGGAAGGTGTAGGCGACCTGGCGGGGGATGGTGAAGATGTAATACATGATCACCCAGCCGAGCTTTGATTCCTCGCCACCAAAAATGAAACCGTGAAATTGCAGCAGCACTGCCACGAAGAAGCCGATTTGGATAAAGGCCAGCAGCACGAACAGGGTCGCGAAGAAATTCTTCAGGATGTCACGGTCGATGTACGGAATCAAAAGCGAAGTCGCTCCCTGCGATTAGGTGTTGGCTTCATCCTGCCAGTTTCGGACCACCACCAGCGTGATCCAGCGCCCGGCCTCAAACTGGTAGAAGCGCTCGGAATGAATGACTTCCAGGTGCTCGGGGAAGGTGCCATCATGGGCACCCCTGTAATTGTTCTGCCACGTTTCCCAGTGGGTGTCCATCGTCACGAATGCCCGCCGCTCGGAGGTGTCCGCCAGATAGGCGATTCCCTCCTCCCACTGGCGCGCGCGAACCTCGGTTACCGGGTCACCCCAGTAGAAATACATGCTGGGTTCCTGAAAACGGGCCGTCAGCAGGCGAGTCTCCTCGGGGAGGTTCTCCCGCATCCAGAGGGCGATGTTCTTCGAGGGGCGAAACTGGTCCGCCAATGCCAGCGGCCAAAGCACCCCGACGACCAGCGCAACGGAAAGCCCCGCAGACCACGTCCACGCAGACAACCAGACCTTGTCCATCCAGAGAAGGACAGCCCCGGTCACGAGAACCACGCCAATGAGCAACCCTGTCACAATGAAGGGGAGGAGGGGAACGGGAAGATCAATAAGTGTTGGCCCAAGAGGCAGGGCCACGGGGATGAGGAGCCCAACGAATCCCATGATTGCCGCCCCCACCTTTCGGGTGCGGGGGTAATCGGTATCCGGTGCCATGGCCTCCCGGCGCGTCCACCAAAGACCGAGGAGCAGACAAAGTGCGGGAAGCAGGGGGGCCGTGTAGTGGGGGAGTTTCGTGCTGACTGCTGAAATGACAATAAAGCCGGGGAGGAACCAGGTCGCCAGAAACCGCACCTGGGCAAGGTGGCGGTTCTTCCACGCCCACACAGCTGCCAGCACCAGAATGGCCGTCAGGGGCAACATCACCGCGGGGATGATGGGCAGGTAATAGAAGAAGGGACCGCTGTGACCTTCCAGTGGTTCCCGCGCCCGATCCACAACGTGGCGGCCAATGCTTTCCGAGAGAAAATCACCCTTGGTGCGGATCGTGACCATCACCGCCCAGGGGAGGGCGACGAGGAAAAAGGCGATGGCGCCTGAAAGGCTGACCAGCTTGCGGAAACGTTCCGGTCTCCGCGCCTCCTTCCATGGGAGGACTCCCACTGAAAATCCATCGCGAGTGCCCGGTTTCCAGGTCATCCATACCCAATAGAGTACAATCCCGAGGCCGCAAAAGAGCGGGCCGGGGGGTCCCTTCACGAGGACGGAAAGCCCAAGCATGGCGTAAAACGCCAGATGCCGCCACCAGGAGAATCCATACACCTGCTGGGCCCAGAAAAGGGCCATGGCGGAAACGACGGTGAATAGGAGCATTGAATCTGTCGTTGCGGCTTTCGACAGGGCCTGCATGAGGACCGTCGTCGCCCCGGCGAGGGCAGCAAGGTGGGCACCGCGAAGGGAGCACCCGAGCATCAATGCGAGGAAGAAAATTACCGCCACACGCCCGGCGCCAAAGAGTGCGGAGGGGAACCGTGCCGCAAATTCATTTTCCCCGAACACCATGAAGGGCCCCATCATTGCCCAGTAGGTAAAGGGGGGCTTGTCGTAGCGCAGATCCCGATTAAATGTGGGAACGATCCAGTCACCATATCGGATCATTTCGTGGGTGGCGACGCAGTACCGCGGTTCGTCACGATCCCATACCGCATGGGACCAATTTCCGAGAAGAAAGAGGATAAAGGTGGCGAAGTACCAGAAAAGGGCTGGTTTGATGAACTTGTTCAATGTCAGTGGTTGCCCACCCGTCGTTGTGTGTTCTAGGTAACCGCTCCGTGCGGGAGTGGCACCCAAACTGCGGCGGATCATTCCCACTGCGCCCCACTAGCGCAACGGCTACCTGCGAAAACCGTGCACCCTGCGTGCAATACTTCATAAAAGGGAAGTGACCGAGTTGACTGAATCACCTGAAAAGCGGAACCCCAAGCCAAAACCATCGGAAATGGGCGCCCGCGTGAATCCTGAAAAGACACCCCCCCGCAAACGCCAAAAGCGCAAGGACGGCCCCCGCCTTCCCCTCAAATTCAATGCACTGTGGTTACTTCCACCAATCCTCGTGCTCATTTTCGTTGCCTGGGAAATTCAGCATGCAGCAACGACATGGGCCATCATTTACGACGGGATTCTTTACAAAACTCCCTACGATCGTTACCTTCGCCTCACCAAGCACCTCAATGCCCTGAATCATTTCCCCGAGGGCGTTCCCATCGTCATGGCGATCATTGGTGTGTGGGTCTACAAGCGGAACTACCGTTCCACCATTGCCCCGTTTCTCATCGCCCTGGGGTTGGCTTCGGGAGCAACGGGACTCGGCAAGGAGTTCTTTGGTCGTGCGCGCCCCCATATTTCCATTCGTATGGAAGCGGACAAGCGTCAGGTTGACATGCAGGAATACATGACCCGTTACCCCAATGCCCCCCTCAAGCTGGAGGCCGGAGATTACTGGCTGGGAATGCGTTTCCCCAAATTTTGGGAACGCCCCTTCTTCCGCGGTGACTTTGCCTCGTTCCCCTCCGGCCATGCCACCAGTGCCTTCGTCTTCGCCTTCTGGTTAAGCCTGGTCTTCGGCAGGCTCAAGTGGCTTTGGTATTTTGCGGCCGTGGGGACCTGCTTTGCGCGCGTTCGACTCCGGCGCCATTACCCCGGCGATGTCATGGCTGGGGCGGCAATCGGTTGGATGTTCAGTTACCTGATTTTCTGCCACCCGCTTTCGGCCCGTATTGGACATTGGGCACGGCGCAAGGTGGAGTCCTACATTGGCACCGGACCCGACGAGTTTGACCGTCTCGGAACCAGTCCCCAACGTCTGAGAGCGGAAAAATAATTTCCCGCTACCGGGGGATTTAACAGGGGCGCCCAACAGGTTGGCTCAATCCACCCTTTGGAGGAGCACCTGCAGCCCGAAGCGGGACTCAATGCGGCTGGCGACATGGTAGCGCACGGTTCGGCCCCCTTCATACTCAAAAACCAACTCGAAGTTCGGGTCCCGGCGGAGATTCTGGTGGGCCAACTGCTCCCCGGTGTGATCGGCACTGAAGGGGTGGGTTTCGGCGATGAATTCCGGGTGATGGATATCCACAAAATCGCGATCGGACGGGAAGCGCCCGGGAGTGGGGTTTTCCGAAACGAGGAGCACCTGGTCGAGCACGCGGACATTTCTGTCCAGGGCAAAACCCAGGGCGCCAATCTCCGTTGCCAGCACGGAAACCTGCTGTCCATCTGTGCGTAAGTTGACTTCCCGGGCGACCTGGAAATATCCCTCGCGGCGGTCACGCTGAACCTCCGCCGGATCACCCGTCCAATGTGCCTGCCACCCCACCACCAAAATCACCACCACGGTTGACAGTGCGGCCCAGCGATGGGGTCCATGGGGGATCATTCCTCCCAACTGCCCCATACCCACAGTAATTGCGAGAGGTACAACCATCCATAACGGCCATAAATACCAGGGGTAAAAGGCGACCCCCAAAACTGTAAGGGCCATGATGTGGAGCACGACCCAGGCGAGAAAGAGCATCGGCAAATGAGTGGCGAGGAGGCGTGGGCGATCCCGCATCCGCTAGAAAGTAGCAATGATTCCCAGCAAGCCGAAAATCAACAGAAGTGCCTGCACCAGTGCCCCCCGAAGGATTTCCACAAGGAGATACTGCCATGCTCCGCGTCCCACCGATTGCAGCCAGACGAATTCCTCCCGATTCGCCAACTGCATCCGCTTTGCCCCGAAGGTGTTCGGTACAGGTGAACCATAATACAGCTGAAAAAGAGTCAGCGTCGTGATTCCGACCACCGCCACCGGAATGGCAAATCGGATCGCCTGGTGCCATTGGCGACGACCCAGAAGCACCCCGAACAGCATGATTGGGAGCAGCGCCGCCTCCGGCCGCGTCAGTGCCAGCATACTGCAAAAGATCCCGCACCAAAGCGCTCTTCCGGCGAAAAATAACAGCAGAACCGTTGCTGCAAGGGCCGTTGCCAGACCGTATTCCATTCCAAAAAGGGACACATGGTGGGGCATGAAGATCCAGCCCACCGGTGCAAGCCACCCCCACCATCCGGCGCCAATCCTGGCCGCCAGGAATGCCAGCGCCACACCCGCCCAAACATGGGCACCAAAAGCAAGCGCCATCATTCCCCACACCCCTTCCCGGGCGAAGGGGGCGACGAGCATCACTGCCGCCTGAAGCAGGCACCAAAGGGGTGTCGTGACCCCAAGAATATATTCGCCCGTATTGAAAACCATCCCATGGCCCGTGGCGAGATTGCGTGCGTAGGTCGCCGTGATAAAGGCATCATCGACACAAATCCCGGCCTTCCGGGCGGTATACAGGGACAGGGCAACAGAAACCCCCACAACCGCCACGATCCAGGGCGGCGTGGGAGCAAAGGATGTGGATTGTTCCCTCGTCGGATCCATGCCCCCGATGGAAAGGGACGGGCAGGGGTCGGGCAAGGGGGATGTGGTGGCCGACGTGTATAGGAAAGGGGCCTTTCCTATACATATCCGCCGGTAATTGTACAAATATCGGCGATTTTCATACAGGTGCATCCCTGTGGCACGGTGTCCCCAGCCTTGCCCCTACCCACTCCCTCCTTGCGCTCATGGGGGGGGGTGGGGAGGGTTTCTTGCGGTCAGGTCTGGTTAATTTTTTCGGAGCGTGGTGAACAGATGGCAATTTTGGTGACGGGTGCGGCAGGGTTTATTGGAAGCACTCTTAGTGAGGCGCTTTTGGCGCGGGGGGATGAAGTCGTTGGGGTGGATAATTTCAATGATTACTACGATCCCGCACGGAAGCGCGCCAATGTGGAACCCCTACTGAAAACGGCAGGTTTTTCCCTCGCCGAGGGGGATTTTCGCGACACCGCCTTTCTCGACCATCTCTTCGAGACCCACGACATCAAGCGCATCGCCCATCTTGGGGCGATGGGGTCGGTGCGGTATTCGGTGAAAAACCCGGCCATTTACGTCGATGTCAATATGGTGGGGACGGCGAATTTGCTGGAACGTGCCCACGGTGTGGGTGTGGAGAATTTTGTCTTCGCCTCGACCTCCTCGGTATATGGCCAGACCGACAAGATCCCCTTTGTGGAAACGGATTCGACGGACCGCCCGTTGGCGATGTATCCCGCCTCGAAAAAGGCCGGCGAGGTCATGGGCCATGCTTATCACAACATGCAGGGCATGAATTTCACCGCCCTGCGGTTTTTCAATGTGTACGGGCCGAAGGGCCGCCCTGACATGATGCCCTGGATCGTGCTGGAAAGTCTTCTCCACGACCGGGAAATCACCCTGTTCGATAATGGGGAGATGCGCCGCGATTGGACGTATGTCTCCGACATTGTCGCCGGGGTCGTTGCCGCCATCGACAAGCCCCTCGGTTATGAAGTCATCAATATTGGACGTGGCCAGCCGATTCTCATGACCGAATTCCTCGACCTCATGGAGGAACTGACCGGACGCAAGCCGCGCATCAAGGCCGTTCCCGCTCCAGCCAGTGAACCGAAGGCCACCTTCGCCCTGGTCGACAAGGCGCGCTCCCTCCTTGATTACGATCCCCAAACGACGGTGCGCGAGGGGTTGTCCCGGTTCGTGGACTGGTACACCAGGGAAGTTGGCAGGTAATTCATGCGCTGGTTGATGGTCCCCTCCCTTCTCGCCGCCGTTGCCATGGCACCCGGCGAATGTCCCGAGTTTGCCCAGGCCGAAGTTGTCGGTGAAGTAACAGCAACGGGCCTTGACGAGTTGTCGGGTCTGGCGGCGAGCCGTCTGAATCCCGGAATTTATTGGACCCATAACGACAAGGGTGGCCAGAACGCCGTCTTTGCCATCGAGGAAACCGGCGAATGGCGGGGGACATGGATTCTTCAGGGAATCGCAGCCAACGATCTGGAGGACATCGCCATCGGTCCCGGCCCCGGTGACGAGTTGTATGTCTACGTTGGCGATACGGGAAACAATAACCTCAATCGCGAATTCCATTCGATTCACCGATTTGCCGAAAGAGAAGTCTCCAGATCAGGGCCTCCCACCACCACGGTGATGACCGACTTTGAGACCCTTTTCTATCGATATCCGGATGACTTGCGCTACGATGCCGAAACCCTGCTGGTGGACCCCATTACGGGGGATCTGATGCTGGTGACCCGCGATCGTCAGGGGACGGGTTTCAGCACGGCATGGCTTATTGATGCCGACCAGCCCTGGGATGGATCCATTATCGAACCCGTTCTGGTGGCCTCGATTTTTCTTCCCGGTGGGCTTCAAATCAAGGGGGGCGAAGTTTCCCCCGATGGTCAGTTTGTGGCGCTGGTTCACCACCGCAATTCAAACGGCAGCACGGAAATCCGACTGTACCAGCGTGTCGAAGGGGAAAATTTTGCCTTCAGTCCCGGGGCTTGTCGGGTCATTCCCCATCCAAACACCCCCCAAACCGAGGCGGTGGCATGGCGCCCCGACGGAATGGCGCTGGTGACCACCAGTGAGGGAATCCAGCAACCGATATACGCCCTCGATCGGTTTCCACCCATCCCTTCGGTTCGCATCAATGAAGTGATGGCAGCGAACTCCTCCACCATCGCGGACAACACGGGTGCCTTCGCCGCCTGGGTGGAGATATGCAATGTGGGAATGGAGGAGACCGACCTGGGAGGGCTGTATCTCTCTGATGATTTTGCCAATCGTACCAAGTGGCAATTTCCCGCCGATACCATTCTTCCGGCGGGCGGCTTTCTGGTCGTCTGGGCAAGTGGTGCCCCCGCGCGCACCGCTCCAGGATATCTCCACACCAACTTCACCCTGTCACCAAACGGCGATGTCGTTGGTATTTTTGAGAGTAGTGAATGGGAAAACCGAACCGTCGACAATCTCATCTTCGGTCCCCAGCAACCGGACGTTTCCTTCGGCCGTATTCCCGACGGAACCGGATCCTTTCAGCTTCTGGAAAATCCTTCGCCGGGAATTTCCAACCAATCCCTCCCCACCAGCCTTTGGGTCACCTATTAAGCAGATTCCTCCACGGAGCCCCACCCCTTGAAATATTTCGCCCTGATGTTTGCCCTCCTCATGCTCGTTCCGGGGTGTGGCCAGCGGTCAACCCTGCGCTTTCCCCATGCGGATGATCTCCCCTTTGCCGGCATTGCCGCCGTCGATCCCGAAACAGGGGACACGCTGACTCGCCGCCAGTTCCATCGCCGCCTGGCCGAGGCGGAAGTCATTCTCGTCGGGGAGACATACGCCAGCAAAACCAGCAACCTTGTGGAGCAATTGATCCTCATTGCCCTCATTCAAAACTTCGATGATGTGGCCCTTTCCCTGGAAATGCTCAACCGGGACCAGCAGGAAATTGTCAATGCGTGGATGGCCGGTGAAATCCCCACGATGGATTTTGTCGCCCAGGCCGATGTTGCCGATTGGGGACGGGAAAATTCCTGGATGAGCTTCTACCAGCCCCTTCTCGATTGGGCACGGATGGCCGGGTGGACCGTGGTGGCGGCGAACGCCCCCGAGGATGTGATCAGTGTTGTCTGGAATGAAGGCCTTGCCGGACTCGGCGACATGGAGCCGGGCGACCCACCGCGATATGCCATTCCCCAGGCGACGGAGATTGAGGGCTACAAGGAGCGCTTTACCTGGGCCATGGAAGATCAGGACACCGATGACATTGGGTTCTCCAATATGTTCGATGCCCAGCGGGTTTGGGATGCCACCATGGCGGATTCCATCCTCAAGGCCCTGGAGGATACAGACAAGGTCGTCCACATAACCGGCCGCTTTCATATCGAGCACCGGGGGGGGACCGTTCTTGAGATCCTGGCCCGCCGTCCCGAAACAAGGGTGCTTGTTCTTTCCATCACAGAACCGGACGCAAAGGTGGAACTTCTCGAACCCGACGTTGCGGATCTGGTCCTCATCCCCCGTTAACGGGGTCAACTTTGTGGTGCCTTGATGGACCGTGGGGGAGAACTATGACTTGCGACGGATCAGGAAGGGCATTAAATCCCCTCCAAGTTGGAGGCATTCCCCACTTCAGGCAACCAGCTGAATGAACGACTCAATCTTTTCCCTGCCGCTCACCAGTCCCGTCGCGCTCTTCGGAGTCGTGATGTTGATCATCACCGTCGCCCCGATCCTGGCCAAGCGGGTGAACCTGCCCGGCGTGGTCGGCATCATTCTGTTGAGTGCGGTGATTGGCCCGGGTGCCCTCGGTGTTCTTGAGCGCAACGACCAGGTGGTGCTCCTTGGTACCGTCGGGTTGCTTTACCTGATCTTTGCGGCGGGTTTGTCGCTGGACCTCAACCAGTTCATGCGCCTCAAGTACCGGGCGCTGACATTCGGGGTGCTTTCCTTTTCCTTTCCGATGGCCATTGGTTACTTCGGGTCACGGTACCTGCTTGGGTTTGATGCGGCTGCCTCCGTTCTGATTGGCAGCATTGTGGGAACACATACGCTGCTGGCCTACCCGGTGGCGCGTCTCCTCGGCATCACCAAAAACCGCGTGGTGATCATGGTTGTCGGTGCGACGATCATCACCGATGCATTGGGCCTGACGATGCTGGCCATCGTGGTGAAGGCCACCGCGGGTGATCTGGACCTTATGTTCTGGATCACGTTTACCCTGACGATGTTGTTCTATGTGACGGCGGTTCTCTGGTCGGTACCGAAAATCGGCCGCTGGTTCTTCCGTGCCTTTCCCAACGACGCCAATGGGGAGATGGCTTTCTCGCTGGCAATTCTTTTTGCCGTTGCGATGATCACCGACATGCTGGGGCTTGCCCCCCTGATCGGTGCCTTCCTGACGGGATTGGCGCTCAACAGGCTGATCCCCTCCACCGGGCCGCTGATGAGCCGGATTCAATTCCTGGGCGATGCCCTCTTCGTGCCGTTCTTTCTCGTGTCGGTGGGATTGTTGGTGGATTTCCGGGCGTTGTTCAGCAGCTTGAGCCTTTGGGGAGCCACCTTCGTTTTCATTACCGCGCTATACATTGGGAAATTCATCGCCTCGAAGGCCTGCCAGTTGATCTATAAGTACAGCAACCCCGAGTCCCTGGTGGTTTTTGGGCTTTCCACACCCCAGGCCGCCGCGACCCTTGCGGTGACCCTGGTGGGTTTCGACGAGCTTGGCCTCTTTGATGTCGAGACGGTGAACGCCGTGGTGCTGATGATCCTGGCCACCTGTATAGCGGGGCCAATGCTGGTCGAGCGCCATGGACGCGAGGTTGCCTCCGCCGCCGACCGTGATGGTGGCAGTGAGGAGGAGGAACCGCAGCGGATCCTCGTCCCCCTGGCAAACCCGGCCACGGCGAAGGGGCTCATGGACATTGCCCTGGCAATACGCTCCGAGAATACGGAGGACCCGATCTACCCCCTCGCCGTGGCGGCCGCCGGAGACGATGTCTATTCCGAGGTTGCCAAGGCGGAAAAGCTGCTTGTTCCCGCCATTTCCGTGGGAGCAAGCGCGGCGGTTCCCGTGACTCCTGTGACCCGTGTGGATGTCAAGCCGGTGGACGGCATTGTCCGCGCGATTCATGAGCTTCGTATATCCGAGGTGGTTATTGGATGGAATGGTGCCCGCTCCCAGCGCGAGCGCATCTTTGGGTCGATTCTCGACCAACTACTCGACAGCACCTCCCAACTCATGATGGTCTGCAAGCTGGACCTTCCCCTTTCCACGACCGAGCGGATTTTGCTCCTCGTTCCCCCCATGTCCCACCGTTCCCCCGGGAATCGGGAAGCCCTGAGCACCATCAAAAACCTGGCCGACAATCTCAAGTGTGACATCCATGTCATCACGACCAAGTCGGAACGGGAACGTATGGAGAAAATCATCGCAGACATTCCCCCCGATGTGAAAGTGATCTACCACACGCTTGGGAAATGGCCGTCTGTTGTTGTCGCAATGAAGAAGCTTCACCAGGAGAATGATCTGATCACGCTCCTGAGCGCCCGTGAAAAGACGATCGCGTGGCGACCGGGCCTGAACCGTCTCCCCAGCCTGATCACGACAAAGGTTCCCGAAGCGAATTTTATCACTGTCTATCCAGCCGAGGACATTGTGCCGGTGGGCTTCATGGGTGGCCAGGCCGTTCCCGCCTTTGCCATTGGCTCGGAGGACAGGGCAGCGCCCCAGCTCCATCCGATCTTCGCCACCCTTACCGACAGATCGATCCGCAAGCGACTTCCCCGCAAGAATGCAACAGCGGTGCTTCGCAGCATGATTCGCAAGCGTTTCAGTGGTGGATCAAGCCTCAAGCCAACGACCGAGGTGAAGCTCATTCGCAAGCTGATGCAGTTCGAGTTGGAGTTGGCACCCGGCGTTCTCCTCCTTCACGCACCCCTGGCGGCGGTTTCCGAGCCGGTCCTGCTGGTGGGACACAGCAAGGAGGGCCTGGAGTTCAAGGGCGCCACGTCGGAGATATACCTGGTGTTCCTGCTCATCAGCCCCCCCGGTTACCCGCCCGACAAGCACCTGGCGAACCTGTCGGCCATGGCGCGTGTTTCCTCCGATCCCCAACTGGCGGATATTGTCGGTGAGGCTGCCGGCGCGGAAAAACTGGGTCGGGAACTCAATCGCATCCTTGGCGAGTCCGGTTAAATCCTGTCTATACGGACAAGGACGCAATCCTCGATGAGAACAATGTCGTGCTTTTTGGCGAAGTCACGGATTTCGTCGCTTCTTGTGCCCGGCTGCATCCAAACATAACGAATGCCAAGGTCCCTGATCTCCTCCATCACCCGAATTCCGGTGGTTGGATTCACCACCATGTCCACCACATGGGGGACTTCGGGAAGATCCCGAAGGGACTTATGGACCACCTCGCCGTCTATCTCCTTGTGGCGGGGATGGATCGGGTGGGCGGTATATCCACGGTCACGAAGGACGTGCCAGATTTTGTATCCATACCGGGCGGGATCATCGGAGGCCCCAACGACGGCCCAGGTCTTCATGGCGAGGGTTTTCCGGATCAAGTCATCCATGGGAGTTCTCCTTTTTTGCTTTGGCTGCTGCATGGTCTAGGTAGCGCCTCATGACCTCCAGGACGTGGGCGGCATCAAGGTCCGGCTTGCAGTTGAGGACGGCCTGGTCATACCCGTCGGGACGAAGGGTCGTGAATTCGCCAAACTCCTTCGTGGATGCTTCCAGGTTGGGAAGGCGACCCCGGAAATCAGTGTCGATGAAGGTGAGGCGGATGAGTGTCCCTGATTTCCGGACGCCGGCGATGCGGTGGGGCTGGCAGGCGAGACGAAGGCGGTTGGTGTCTATAAAGGTTTTGGCCGATTGCGGCAGTTCCCCATACCGGTCGCGCAATTCATCGTGGATCTCGTCGATTTCCTCCTGCTCCCTTGCCGAGGCGATGCGTTTGTAGAAGGTGACGCGCTGGGCCTCCATCGGCATGTAGTTTGGCGGGATATAGCTGGCCGAATCCCAGCGTATATCCACGTCGAAGGGGCGGTTGAGGGAGGCGCCGTCCTTGCGTTCGGCGACCTTTTCCTCGAGGAGTTCACAGAAAAGCTCGAAGCCAATCTCCGTGATGGCGCCGTGCTGAGCCTTGCCAAGGATGTCACCGGCGCCGCGGATTTCAAGGTCGCGCATGGCGATGGAGAAGCCCGCACCGAGGTCGGCGAATTCCTCGATGGCCTGGAGGCGCTTCACCGCGGAATCGGTGATTGCCTTTCCCTGGGGGACGATGAGGTAGGCGTACGACCGCCGTCGCTCGCGGCCAACGCGGCCACGCAACTGGTAGAGCTGGGCCAGGCCGAAGGCATCGGCCCGATTGATGATGATCGTGTTGCAGTTGGGGATGTCCACGCCGCTTTCGATGATCGTGGTGGCGACGAGGATGTCATGCTCATTGGCGATGAAGTTGATCATGGTCTCCTCAAGTTCGCTCTCCTTCATCTGGCCGTGAGCGACTGCTATACGTGCATGGGGGACGATTTCCTGGACCCGCCGGGCGACCTCCTGGATTGTATTCACACGATTGTGGACGAAGTACACCTGCCCGCCGCGGTTGAGTTCTCGGAGGATTGCCTCGGCGATTTGCTCCTCCTCGAAGCTGATCACGCGCGTCTTGATGGGTTGTCTATCCGGTGGGGGAGTGGTGATCAGCGACAAGTCGCGCAGGCCGCTGAGGGCCATGTGGAGGGTGCGCGGGATCGGCGTGGCACTGAGCGTCAGCAGGTCCAGTTCCCGCCGCAATTCCTTGAGGCGCTCCTTGGCCTTCACGCCAAAGCGCTGCTCCTCGTCCACGACAACAAGCCCCAGATTCTGGAATTGTATATCCTTGGAAAGGAGGGCGTGGGTACCGACAACAACATCCAGTTCCCCAAGACGCAGTTTCTTCTTCGTCTCGCGCACCTCGGCGGGTTTGCGGAACCGCGAGATCATGTCCATGCGGATTGGGTAATCGGCAAACCGCTCGCGGAAGTTGTTGTAATGCTGCTGGGCAAGGATCGTTGTCGGGCAAAGAATGGCGGCCTGGCGACCGGACTGGTGGCACTTGAAGATGGCGCGAATGGCAACCTCGGTCTTGCCGAACCCAACGTCCCCGCAGACAAGTCGATCCATGGGCCGCTGCTTTTCCATATCCGCCTTGGCTTCGCTGATCGCCTGAAGCTGGTCGGGCGTCTCCTGGTAGAGGAAGGAAGCCTCGAATTCACGCTGGAGATGGGTGTCCCCGCTGTGGGGCGGGCGCTGGGCAACTTCCCGCTCGGCGTATATCTGGAGGAGTTCCTCGGCGATCTTCTCGATTTCCTCGGTGTTTTTCTTTCGGCGTTTGCCCCACTTCGGGCTGCCGAGCTTGTCCAGGGTCGGTTGGGCGGATTCCGGCCCGGCGTATCGCTGGACCTTGGTGATCTTGTCCACCGGGACCAGCAGCTTGTTGTTGTCGGCGTATAGAAGCTCGATAAGCTCCAACTGGCGACCGTCCAGTTCCTGCACACGCATTCCGAGGAACTGCCCGATGCCGTGCTCGACATGGACAACGTAGTCGTTCCTCCGAATATCACTCGTTCTCTGGACCGGCTTGCCCTTGTATATCTTCTTGTAAATGTAACGTCGCTTGTAGCGGCCGAAAATCTCCCGGTCGGTGATGATGCAAAGGCGCATGTCGCCCAGTGCAAATCCCGTCTGGAGGCCACCAACCACAAGGACGACGTCCTGGAAGCCGGACAGGACGCTGCGGACCTCGAAGCTCTCGGGCAGGGCATCCCCCTTGACCGGTAGGGCGCTGATTTCCTGCTCGCGGAGCAACTCGTCGAAACGCTGCACCTGGCCGTCGTTGTCACAAACAACAACCACCGTATAGTCCTGGGTTTGGAACTTCCGGATCTGTAGGATCCAATTTTCAAGATCAAGGGCGACGGGGGCGTAGTTGACATAATCGAAGGCAAAATGCCGCGACTTCCCGTCGGTGGCGGCGGGAAACTCGCTGTGTTCCATTCGCCGAAAGCGCCCGATCTTTTCAGTGATCGATGTCGCCGGGAGAAGAATCTCCTCCACTTCCGGAAGGGGTTCCCCCCGGTGCCCGGCAATCTCATGCTGCCGTGTCACTGCCGACTGAAAGAACTGGCAGACCTCGTTGTACTTCTCCGGTGATTCCAGCACGAACACCGTATCATCCGGGAGGAGGTCGAAGAACGTGTCCAATTTCCGTCCCTCGGCGAGCATCGAGAGGGCCTGGTTCTTGAGCTGGCCGGGTTGGACGATGATCGTGGCCTCCATCCCCAGGTCGCCAAGGCTTCGTTGGGTGGAAAGATCAAAGGTGCGGATGCTTTCAATTTCATCGCCAAAGAGGTCGATGCGGTAGGGGAACTCGGCATTGAGGGGGTAGATGTCTATAATGCCTCCCCGGATGGAATATTCACCCCGTGCCTCCACGAGGGGTTCCCGTGTATATCCCGCGTTGCGCAACCGCCGATCCAGGTCGGTCGTGTTGATCGTGTCGCCCCACTTGATGACAAGGCTCAACTCGCCGAGGTGTGACTTGGGAATGACCCGCAACATGGTGGCGTCCACGGGGGCGCAGATAATAAAGGGGGAGGACTTCGGTGCATCCTGACGCCGTGCAATGGCCTCCAGACAATCGAGGGTCTTCGCCGTCACCTCCAGGGAAAGGTCCTCCTCGTCAAAGGGGAGCACTTCCCATTTCGGATAATGGTGGACATTTTTGTTCCCGAAAAACTCAAAATCCCCCACCAGGTCCTCCGCCCGCTCGCCGCCAGCGGTGAGAACCACCATGGGACGGGTGACCCGCTTGTGTACCGCATTGAGAATGAAGGGAAGGGCCGACCCGGGGAGTCGCTCCAGGATGATCGTCTTTTTTCCCTCCTCCAGTTGGCGGACGATCTCGCCTACATGCTTCGCCCTGTCCTCGAGAAGTTGATTGAATACCTCATTGGGGTGAATACCGGCCAAGGGACGCCTCCGTGTCTTATTGGGCGTGGTGCCCGTGGCTCCTAGTGAATGCCTGATTCGTGCCCATGCCAAGGGGGAATTCATCCTTTCCTTGCCACCCACCACGAACAGAACGGATAAGCATCCGGCAGGGGATATTACCCCAAGAGAATGAATCATGGGAGCCAACCCAATGGCCGACAACGTGCCCGAATTGCCGTACTTCCAGTCTGTACCGGGCCTGACATCATGCAGGAAGATTCAGGTGGGTTCCCTTCCCATTGGAGGCGATGCCCCCCTCGTGCTCATTGCCGGTCCCTGTGTCATCGAATCACGGGACCACACACTGGCCCTTGCCGGCAAGATCAGGAAGATCACCGACAAGCTCGGTATTCCCCTCATTTTCAAGGCATCCTACGATAAGGCCAACCGCACCAGTGGAAGCGCCTTCCGCGGTCCCGGAATTGAGGAGGGCCTGGCGATTCTTGGCGAGGTAAAGTCCACCCATGGTGTTCCTGTCCTGACGGATTTCCACACCGCCGAGGAAGCAGCCCCCGTCGCCGAGGTCTGCGACATCCTGCAAATTCCCGCCTTCCTCTCCCGCC
>JAFIGB010000180.1 GCA_020831705.1 Candidatus Sumerlaeia bacterium
TGCGGATTTCATGGGCGATACCTGCCGCCAACTGCCCGATCGCTGCCAGTTTTTCTGATTGTACCAGCTGAAGCTGGAGGCGCTGGCGCATGGTGTTGTCCTCGATGAGAAGGAGGACGAATTGCTGCGGGAATCCCTCGATGACAATCAGGCGGGCGTAGGTCTCCAAAATCCGCGTTCCCGCCGGGACCTCCACCTCCCAGTGGCGCACTTCCGCCTCCATCGCCCCTCCGGTGACGACTTCATCCAGAAACCCCTCCAGATGGTTTCGGAAAATGGAATAATCCGCCAGGAGCTCCCCGACCGTGCGTGTGGTCGCATCCAGAACGGAAAACCCGGTGATCTGCTCGAAGCCGTCATTGACGTAGGTGATCCGCCCCTCGCTGGCCTCCAGAACCGCAATGCCGATGCGAATGTTCTCCATGGTATGACTGAGCAGTTCGCTAAGGAACTGGGCCTCGCGGGCCTCGTGGGCGGAGCTTGAGGCAAAGGGTCCGCTGGTGTGGGCAATGCGCTGGCGAAGATCGTAAATTTCCGACATGTCCTGATAAAGGCCCCACCAGCGAATGGGCGATTCGGAAGGTTCAGCCTTTCTGAGAAGAACCCGAACATGAATGAGGTCGCCCCCGGGACGGGTAATCCGTGTTTCCCCCATTACGGTGGACTTTTTTGCCTTCCCCGTGGTGGTTGCCAGAAAGTTTTCCTCATGCAGGAGCGTATCCCCGGATTGGCCGAGTGCTTCTGATCGAGGCCAACCCATCAGTCGTTTTGCTCCATTCCCGTATTGGCAAATTTTCAGGTCGTGGTCGAATCCCACCACAGCCAGGGCGGAGGCATCGTCGAGAAGTTGGAGGAGGGATTTGGAGGAGATGGAGTTGTCTTTCATGGTAGGAAACCGGTCAGGGTTACAAAGAGCGAGGTTTCGGCCAACTGTTTTGGTCTGGAACTGCTTGGTGGAAAAAACTTTGGCCTCCCCGGGATGGGGAGGCCAAAGGCTTGTTGTTCGTGATCACATCACCCCGGGAGGGGCGTGTGCTTAGAGGTCGTAAGCAGTGACGGTCAGGTCAACAAGGCCGACAGCCCATGCCGGGTCCACCGTGGCGAGGGCACCGGGCGAGGAGAGGAAGTCGAAGGAGAAGATAAAGTTCTCGCCTTCGAGTTCTGCGGGGATTTCAAGCCAGACGTTGTAGGTCACCTCGAGGTACTCATCGGTGGCCTCGTCGTAGCTCGGGACGACAGCGCCTTCAGCCGGATGCGTCAACATGACGGCAGCGTAGGCGTAGGAGGAGTCGTTCACACGCAGACGGAAGGTGCTGACTTCGTTCTCCTGACCAACCGGTACGTCGGAGCGAACCGTGAAGGAGAGGTTCACAAGCTGACCGGCGGGCATGGGAATGTCGGATTCAAGACCCCACCAACCGAAGATAACTTCGGAGGGCTCGGTGCCTTCCTCTTCGACGCCGGTGATACCGAGGCCGATGTCGAAATCATCCGGTGCGACCGGGAATGCCGGTGCAAGGAAGTCTTCGACCGTGCGGAAGGTGAATCCGTTCGTGTCAGTCAGGAAGTTGTAGCTGACGAGTTCGGTGCCGGCGCCAAGGCTGGCCGTGCCCAGGGACTGAACGCTGACGCGCTCGAGGCCGAGGGTGGCGTCTGCAACGGCGTACTCAGGCGCGAAGTTCAGCACGTCGAAGTAGAGGTGGAACGTGTCGATGTGGCCGGGCTGCGAGAAGTACTGATCGTAGGTCCGTCCACCGGCAGTCGGCACAAGGCCGGTGTTCCCTGTGGAGGTGGCAACGAGCTCGTGGCTGATTGCGAAGTCCTCCGACATGATGCGCAGGCGGATCGACGGTGTCGCCGTTGCCGGCGTGTCGGCGTAAACCGTCCACGACGTGTGGTAGAGCGAATCATCACCGAGGTCACCAGCGATCATGTGCTTCGACCTGGGGGCCTTGAAGGACTCGGAGGCACCCGGGGTGGCGATTTGGATCGGGTTGTTCGGATCCGTGCGCCAGTAGGAGAAGGTGTTCGTGTTGTCAACCGTGGTGATTTCCAGCGCTCCACGATCCTCGTTGTGGTTCGGGAAGGACTCGACGAAGAAGTTCGGATCGAACTCAAAGATCCAGCCTTCTTCATCATCGGTGAAGTTGAACTCGATCTGGGTCGGGAAGACAGACGCCGAGACGAAGATCGACTGCGGGCTGTTTTCCGCATTCGGATCGCTTACCGTGATCGTTGCATCGTGCTGGCCGACGGCAAGTTCAGAGGTGTTGAAGCTCACCGTGATCGTGCCCATGCCACCACCGGCAACAGAGCCGGAGCTGGGGTTGACGGACACCCACTCGGGGGCTTCACCGACGCTCACCGAGATGGAGTAGTTCAGGTCGGCATTGCCGGAGTTTTCAACGTCGAAGAGGACGTTGTCGGCATCGGTGCCTTCCGCGACGTTGATGTTGATGGTCTCGCGGCTGAGGGCGAGGATCGCTGTCGGGGGCGGAAGCACTTCGAGGTTCACGACGATTTCCTGCGGGCTGTTGCCAGCGGCGGGATCGGAAACAATGATCGTCGCGCTGTAGGTGCCAACGGGAACCTGGGCGGTGGTGAAGGTCACGTCGATGGAGTCAGTCGCACCAGCGGTAAGGGTACCGGTGGTGGCGGAAAGAGCGATCCATGTTTCGGCGCCTTCGCCTCCCAGGGCGATGTCGTAGTTCAGAACACCAGCTCCAGCGTTCGTGACGGTGAAGGTGGTGGGCTCGGCATCGTTGCCTTCGACGATGCTGAGGTCAATGACCTCGGGATCGAGGGCGATGATCGGGCGTGTTTCGTTGATCGTGATGGTGACGGGAAGGACGACCGGGCTGTTCTGCGCCTCGTCGGAGGTCGCAATCACATTGGCCGTGTAGGTTCCCGGCTCCACTCCAACGATGTCGTAGGAGAGGGTGATCGTGTCGGAGGAGGCACCGTCAACAACCAGCGTTCCCGTGGTTGGGTTGACGGAAATCCATCCGGCATCGGTGGAGAGTTCGTAGTTCAGGAACGAGCCGCTGACCTCGCCGAAGGTGAGGATGGTGAAGTCCTCGTCGGCGGGGTTCACGTCCAGATCGGTTTCAACCTCGATGGCTTCCGGATCGAAGGCGATGGCCGGACGCGGATCGAGCACCGTGAGGTTGACTGTCACGACCTGCGGGCTGTTGGAGGCTGCAGGATCGGAGACGGTAACGGTCGTGGTGTATTCCCCAACGGGGATCAGTTCGGTCGAGAAGGTCAGGTCAATGAAGTCCGTCGCGCCAACGGTAAGGGAGCCGGTTGTTGCGGAGACATCCACCCACACATCGGCGGTATCGACGGAGTAGTTCAGCGTGCTGGCACCGGTGTTGGTGATGCTGAAGCTTTCCGGATCGGCGTTGTTGCCCGGAAGGACGGCGACATTGATTTCTGTCGGGTCGAGGGCAATGGTCGGGCGGGTTTCATTGATGGTGACGGTAACGGGGATTGTTACCGGGCTGTTCTGGGCATCGTCACCGGTGATGATGATGTCTGCCTCGTAGGTACCGGGTTCAATTCCGGCAACGTCGAAGGTAACATCGATATCGGTGGAGGCGGTGGGGACCAGTGTTCCCGTGGTGGGAGCAACGGCCAGCCAAGTCGGCTCGGAGGAGACGATCTCATAGAACAGCGGTGCATTGCCGTCGTTGGTGAGTGTGAAGGTGGTGGGAGCAGCGTTGTTCGGGAAGTCAGCTTCCGCTTCGATCGACTCGGGGTTGACCGCAATGAGGGCCCGCCCGTCGATGACGGTCAGCTGAACATTGATGTCCACCGGATCGTTGAAGGCGGCCGGGTCGGTAACACGGACGCGGGCGTTATACACACCACCGGGAACTTCAGAAACGTCGAAGCTGAGGGTGAATGTGGTCGATTCGGAGGGAGCAACGGTTCCCATGGCGGGGCTGGCGCTGAGCCAGTCATCGCCACCATCGAGAAGTTCGATGGTGTAGTTGAGATCTTCGGTGCCAACGTTGCTGACCGTGACGACCTCGGGATCGGCATTCATGCCGAAATCGATGGTGCGCTGGATCAGGAGCGGATCGGCAACGATGACCGCGGTTCCAATGATCGTCAGGTTGACGGTCACGGTCTGGGGTGTGTTGATAGCGGCTTCATCGGCGATGGTGACCGTGGCGGTGTAGGTGCCAGGTTCGAGGGAAGCAGCGTCATACTGCAGGATGACATTTGTGAAGTCACCGGCAGCAAGGGTTCCTGTTTCCGAACCGGGTTCAACATCAACCCAGCTTTGATCGCTTGTGATGGTGTAGTTCAGGTCCGCACCCATTCCGATGTTGGCCAGAATGAAGCTGTCATCAAAGGGATTGGAACCGGCGATTGCCGAGGCATTGATTGTATCGGGATCGACGGAGATTTCGGCGGGCGGCGAGGCGCGACGCTCGAAACGGTGGCCAATGGCCATGTCATCCACGAAGGTGATCAGGCCGTTGGGGGTAAGCGGGTTGTTTCCAAGAACCAGGTTCTCGGGGATTCCGAACCCGTCGAGGTCGAGGTCCACATTGGTGACGAAATCAAACTCGAAGAGGGCACCGTTTGCTGCGGTGGAGTTCTCGTCGATGATCACGCCGGAAATGGTGACGCGCTCGTTGTCAATGACCGAGGTCACAAGCTGGTCGTAGTTTTCGAAGTTGGATCCGGGAACCGGACGGGCATCACCAAGGGGGGTGAGCTCGGCTTCGTCGTAGAACAGCGAGAAGGAGAAGATGCCGATGTCGTGGACGTTCTGCTCAAGGCTGGCAAGAACAGTGATCGTTGTGCCGGCGTCGGCGGCATTGCCGAGGACGGTGTAGGCGATAACAGCGGTCTGCTCGTTGAAGGCGGTGGTGAAGGACCACTCGTCGCTTGAGGTTTCACCAAGCAGATTGAAGGCGGTAACGCTCCAGTTGTACTCGGTGAGGGTATCAAGCTCGGAAACCGTGTAGGAACGATCGGTAACCGTTGCCGTTGGATCCTCGGGCTTGGTGGTTCCGGCTTCCCAAAGGAAGACCTCGTAGCCATCGTTGGGGCCACCGTCTTCCTGTTCCCAGGTAAGGGTGACGTCGACAGCAACACCGGTTGCACCATCAAAGGGGTTCGGGTTGATCGGCTCGCCGGGCAGTTCAATGTCCATGGACTGAACACGCTCGTAGAAGACCGGGATCGGATCGTTCTGGGCACCGAAGGTCACCAGGGAATCGGGAACAGTGGCGCTGTCACCGAGAATCAGGGTGGTCGGGATGCCGAAGCCGTCCACCGCACCGGGGGTGCCGGTGGTGGAGAAGGGCAGGGTGAAGAGGGTGCCTTCAGCGAAGGTCTGGGACTCATCAGCAATGATGGAGGCAACATTGAGCTGGCCGGGGGCGACCAGTTCGTAGCTCACAATCAATCCACCCTCACTTACCGTTCCTGAGGGATCGCCATCGAAGGCAACCTCGTCAGCATCGAAGGTGATGGTGAAGGCATATCCACCAATGAGTTGGTCGTTGTTGGTCAGCCTGGCGAAGAGGTTGAACTCCTCGTCGGGATCAACAGCACTGCCGATGATCGTGTACTCAATGACGGCAACTTCGGGGTCACTCTCGGTGGTGAAGGACCAATTGGGTCCAGCCGTGGTGCCGACAAGGTTTACAGCGTCCACCTGCCAGACGTAATCGGTCTCGAAATCAAGGCCGCTAACCGTGGTGGTGGAATCCGTCAGGCCGGTTTGGGTCGGCGTGGCGGGCTTGCTGGTTCCAGCAGGCCAGATGGTGAAGTTGAAGGAGTCGGCAGCATCGCCGTCAGAATCCACATCCCATGAGAATGTGGGGTTTGCCGCAACGTTGGTCGCGCCATCGGCGGGATTCGGGTTCGTCGGTGTTCCGGGAAGCAGAACTTCTGCTCCCTGTTCCACCTGAAGGAAGGTGTGGGGAATGACAACCACGTCAGCAGAGAGAGCAAGGAGGCCCTCGGGGCTGTCGGGCTGGTCATCCAGAACGAAGCTGGTGGGGAAGCCCGTCACGGGGTTCGTGTCGGGGGAGCCAACGAGTGAGAAGGTGATCTCGAAAAGGTCGCCTTCTGTGATGGCAGCATCAGCGTCGGAGGTCGCACCGGCAACATTGACCTGGCCGGGGGCGACTTCGGTGACCTCGAAAAGCTCAAGGTCGGCAATGGCATTGGCCGGACCACCGGTGAAGGTGACCTGGGCGGGATCGTAGGTGAAGGCAAAGGCAAACGCGCCGATGGGCAGCGTGTTGTTCGTTACCGAAACATCCACGGAGAATTGGCTGTCGGGGATGGTGGTGTTGCCGGTGAAGGCATACTCAACAACCGCGAGGGCGGGGTCGCTTGTCGTGGTAAAGGACCAATTGGGACCAGCAGTGGTGCCCACAAGGTTCACGGCGTCAACCTGCCAGACGTATTCGGTCTCGAAGTCAAGACCACTGACCGTCGTGGTCGAATCAGTCAGACCAGTCTGGGTCGGTGTGGCGGGCTTGCTCGTACCAGCAGGCCAGATGGTGAAGTTGAAGGAATCGGCGTCGTCGCCATCAGAATCCACATCCCAGGAGAAGGTGGGCTCGACAGCAACATTGAGAGCACCATTGGCGGGAGTGGGATTGATGGGAGTACCGGGGGCCTCAAGCACTTCTTCCTGATCCAGCGCACGGAAGATGTGGGGGATGACCACCGTATCAGCGTCGAGAGCGAGAAGACCCTCGGGGCTTTCAGGCTGGTCGATGAGGGTAAAGCTGGTGGGGAAGCCGGTGTCGGCGTCCGTCGAGGGAGCACCAACGAGGCTGAAGGTGATGTTGAAGAGGTCACCCTCCGTGATGGCTGCATCGGCGTCGGAGGTGGCACCAGCAACATTGACACGACCGGGGGAGACTTCGTTGACCTCGAAAAGCTCAAGATCGGCAACTGCATTGGCCGGGCCGCCGGTGAAGGACACCTGGGACGGGTCGTAGGTAAATGCAAAAGCGAAGGCACCAACGGGAAGGGTGTTGTTGGCGATGGACACATCGACCTTGAACTGGCTGTCGGGAACGCTGGTGTCGCCTGTCAGGGCGTACTCAACGATCGCAAGGGCGGGGTCCTGAATGGTGGTGAAGGACCACACATCGCTCTCGGCGGTGCGGGAGCCAGCGCGGTTGATCACCTGCCAGTTGTAGGTGGTGAAGGGATCAAGTCCGGTGAGGGTGGTGTTGAGATCGGTGGTTGTATCCACAAGCACTGGTGTCACTTCACCGTCTTCCCAGAGGTAAACCTCGTAGCTGCTGCCGATAACGGCGGGGCCGTCAAGTTCCCAGCTGGCCGCCACGTCGGGGGCGATGACTTCGTCAGCACCATCGGCGGGGGTCGGGTTTACGGGAACGGGGAGGGGCTCAAAGCTGAGAAGGCGCTCGAAAACCTTGGCAATCGGCTCGCTTTCACTGCTTTGGGCAACCAGGGAAACCGGCACGTCAGGATGATCCCCGACGATGAGGTTCTCGGGAATGCCCAGGGCATCAACTGAACCAGGCGTTGCCGTGGTCATGAAGCCGGCGGTGAAGAGAAGGCCTTCGGCGTCTCCCATTGTCGTGCCATCGGAGGCAGCCGTGACACGAACCTGACCGGAGGTCGCGTTGACACTGGAGGTCGGGAAGGAGAATTCGCCGCTGGGGGCAAAGGAGACGCTGTCATCGATGTACTGCAGCGCGCTTGGGTCAAAATTGACAGCAAGGGCGAAGGCACCGAGGTCGATATCATTGTTATCAAGGAAAACCGACAGGGTTACGGGGGAATTGGGAGCTTCGGGATCGCCGGTAATCTGGTAGGCGATTGTTGCGGGGGATTCATTGATCCCCGTGGTGAAGCTCCAGGTCGGTCCCTGTGTGGAGGCGCCGGGCACGAGGGTCACAACATCCCAGTTATAGCTGGTGTTGGGATCAAGGCCACCGGGGTTGAAGGACGGTGTGTCCGGTGTGGCTGTTGGATCGGTGGGGCGGGATTCGCCCTCTTGCCACAGACGGACCTCATACTCATCGGCACCACCGATGCCATCGAGCGTCCAGGAAAGTGTCGATCCGGTTGCAACTGCGGGATCACCATCTGCCGGATTCGGGTTGGCGGGTGTTGCCGGGTCGGGGGACGGAACGAATGTCACCGATGCCGGGATTTCCAGGCTGTCACCGCCGGAGATGAAGGCACTTCCCGGTGCGTTGGGGTTGGCCTCGATGCTCCATGTGGGACTTGCTGTAACAAAGCTCGAACGCGTGAACGTCACGGTGGCAAAACGCCCGTTATTGGGGTTTGTTTCGGGAGAACCGCTGTAGGCAGCGGCGACGACACGGGAAAGAATTCCCCCATCGTTGGTTGCAGGACCCAATTCAAGGACATCGAACAGAAATGATTCGGTGCCGAGATCGGGGGTGGAAACATTAACAGCATCAAAGTGTGCTGCATCGTAGTTGATTTTCAGACTGTAGGCGTCGAGGGGTCCGACATTGTTGCCGGTCATCGCAACGCCCACCTGAAATGTCGAACTGGCTTGGCCGGGCTGGCCTGAGGCCACGAAGTACTGGACCTCTTGGGCGTGGGCGGCTGTTGAGAGCGTCGCGATGAGCGCCGCTCCGGCAGTCAACCGGGAGAAAGCCTTGAGCTTCCTGCCGTACCGGGTCGCCGTACTCGCATCGACCTGTCGGTTTAAGACGTTCACGAGAGAACCTCCTTCTCAATGTCACAAGGACGCGCTGGTCCTCAGTAATAGGGGATAATAACCTTCGTGCGCCACCCGGAGTCTCACCCACCCCTTCCCAGCAATGTCAAGAGTGCCGGAAAGGAATTTCGCCACAATGCGGTTCCCGCAAGTGGGTCAAAACAGGGGTTAACACACTTTTAATCCTGCTTCAGGGCCTTGTCATGCATGGTCGTCCATCAATCGACGGCACATCATGCCAAGGTCCGTTGGAGTGTTACTCGCACCTGCCAAACTAACGCAACGAAAATTGCGTCACCCAAAACAGGTCACTTCATGCATTACTGTCAAAAATTTGGTAGCCAAGGTATCCGGGAGGTCCCAACGCCCACCCATGAAATGGCGCGAGGCCGACATCCCGCCAACGTCGGGAATTCAGAAAAAGCACGGGAATTGGCCCGGTTTTCCCGGGCCTTAAGTAATTATCCTATTGTTGAGCAACGTCACATTCTTCCATGGCAGTTTGGGCCTGATGGGTCATGGCAGTGTCGAGTTCGATGGAGCGTTTCAATTCAGGAAGCGCTTCCTCGCAGCGATCCAACTCCACAAGAACCACCCCTCGATTGTAATGAAGCTGGGCATTTCCAGGGTACTTTTGGATGGCTGCATCCAAAATCGTCAAGGCCTCCCCCGGTCGCCCCTGATTGATCAGGGAAACTGCTTCGTTGTTCGCACGGGCGGGGGCGCCTTCCTCATATTTTGACCAGGCAAGCAACCCGCCACCGACCACGAGGACAAGAATGATGATCGTTCTGACCATGCCTCCTCCGGAACTTTCTGCTGCCATCTTTCAAGGCTCCCTTTCTTGAAAATTTCCCCGGGGGGAATGTGTCATCCTCCCCCGCCGTCCTTGAGATCCTCAAAGAGATCCTCGACACGCTGGTACCGTTCTGCCGGGTCCTTCTTCATGCAGCGCATGATGGCCTGACGCAGTCGGGGGGAAACGCTCTCGGGGAGGGGCGGTGGGGCGGTGTGGATGTGGTGGTATTCGATATTTCCGAGATAAAACGGGGGATGTCCGCTGATCAATTCATACATCATGATCCCCAGGGAATAGATGTCGCTGCGGGCGTCCACCCCTTCACCGGTAATTTGTTCCGGTGCCATGTACAGCGGCGTGCCGATGACGGCGGTGCCGCTCTTTGTTGCCTCGTCGCTCTTGAGGATCTTGGCAATGCCGAAGTCGGTCACCTTCACCTCGCCCTCATGAGTAATCATGATGTTTGCGGGTTTGATGTCTCGGTGGATCACGTTGAGACGATGGGCATAACTGAGGGCATCGGCAACCTGCAGGAAGTAGTAGACCAACTGTTCCTCGGAAAAATGGGTCCGCTCGGCAAGCATGCGCTTGAGGTCGGTACCCTCGATATATTCCATCGAGATGAATCGCTTGGTGCCGGTCTCGTAAAGGTCATGGATGCGAACGATGTAGGGGTGACTGAGCTTTTTCGCGGCCCGGGCCTCGCGCTTGAAACGCTCGACGGCAGTCGGGTCGGTGCAAAGGTAGTCATTGAGAACCTTGAGGGCCACAACCTCGTCCAAGGTCTTGTCGCGGGCCTTGTAGATGATTCCCATGGAACCGCGGTTGATTTCCTCGATAATCGTAAACCGGGGGTCGGATAGAATGGCCTCGGCGGCGCCGTCCTCCGATTCCTCGCGCTGAATCTTGATCCGGTAATGCAGCTTCTTGATCCTGGCCTGAACATCCCGATAGTCGGAGGCATTTCTCGCAATGTGGTCGTAGACGGTCACGGCGTTGTTGAGCTGGCCGCTTGATTCCATGTCACCAGCAAGGCGGAACAGGATGTCGTTGATTTCCTCGGTGGGCTCCAGCTGCTTGAACTTTTGCCAGGCCAGGAAATGCAGGTTCTTCTGCCAGTGGCAAAGGCCGAGAATCTTAATCGCACGGGTCTCGTAGGCACTGGTGTGCTGGAGTTCCTGGAGAAGTTCCACGGCATCGTCGATCCTGTTGGTGCGCAGGAGAATCTTGACGAGCTTGAACTTGGCTGCAGGATCTTCCGAACCATCGATCCGGCGGCGGTACAACCGCTCAAGAACGTGGAGGTCACTGTCGATGGGGTCCGACTTGTGGGCCTGCTCCATGTCCTCACAGGCGGCGGTGTGGTTCCCCATGGTCTCGAAACAGCGGGCGCGGTCGCGCTGGAGTACAGATGTCAGGGGCACGAATCGCTCGATCGCCTTGTCCTGAAGCTCCAACAGTTCGCCACCGAAGTCCGCCGCGTAAGTCAGGATCAATTTATTCATTATTTCCCGATATTCTTCGGCCTGACCGAGCATCATGTGGAAATGGGCCCGGGCCCGCAGGACCTCGAAACGCCCCTCCGTGAGCCACGTGCCCTTGGCCAGTTCATCAAGTGCCTTGCGGTAGACTGCCTGGGCTTCACCGGTGTCCCGGCCTTCCGCGGCGAAGACCATCGCCCGGCGCACGATTTCCGGCCATGGGATGTCCTGCCCATGAATCCGGGGAGTGGGAGGCTCCTTCTTCACCGTTGCACGGTCTGTCGGCACCTTGGTGATATCTTTCTTATCATGATCCTTGCGCGCTTTCGCGGGAGGCGTTTGCAGGCGGGTGGGTTCCTCGTTCAGGTCGCCATCCGCCGGTGCCCCGCTTTTTTCGCCATGGTGACGCGTGGTCGGGTCGTCGAGCCCCGCCCCGGAACCATCATTGCCACCAGCGCCACCCATATCCCCCCTCATCACCTGGGAGGAGGAGGCCCTGACGGTTGGTGGATCTATTTCCTCTTCCTCGACCTCGGAAATATTCGGTTCCGGCGCTTCCACCGGCTTGGATTTCGTCCCGTAGCGCTGGGGAGCGGGGAAGGAGACGGCCTCTTTTTCTATTTCGGGGGCAACCGACGCCGTGGGATCCTTCGGCTCACTGGACTTTTCAAGAGGAACAACATCGCGGGAGGCACGTTGGCGGGCACGCTGGGTTGGGGCTCCTCCCGGGTCGGTATCACCAAGAACAGCGAAGGCTTCCTTGTCCTCAGCGGGGTCGGAAACCTGGGAGTCTTCACCCTTGCGCTTGCCGGGAAGTGCCCGACCACGCATGTCGGTGGGAACACCCGTTGCATCGGCGGGCAACTTCCGTCCTCCACCACCTGATCCCTTGCGGGAGCGGCCACGGGTCCGCCGTTGACGGGCCTTGCGGCGATCCCGGCGCTCCCCTTCGTCCAACTCGCTGTGAACGATGGTCAATGTTTGCGCCGCACCGGAACCAAGTTCCTCGGCAGAAATCTCCATCACCCCATCGGCGTTCACGAAGAAGGTCACCCGAATGCGGGGACGTCCACGGGGAGCCGGGGGAATTCCCGTGAGGGAGAATTTCCCAAGGCTCCTGTTCTCTGAAGCCTCATCGTTTTCACCCTGAAGAATGTGAATATTAACGAAGGACTGGTTTTCCTCGGTCGTGGTGAAGTTCTTTGCCGCCTTGATGGGAATCGTGGCATTTTTCTCAATAATCGTGGAGAATTTCCCGTCCTTGACCTCGATACCAAGGGAGTGGGGGGCGACGTCGATCAGGGTGACTTCCTCGATGTTCCCCGCGAATACCCCTGCCTGGGTGGCGGCACCCAGGGCGACGACCTCATCGGGGTTTACACCCTTGAAGGGGGTCAGGCCGAAGAAGTCCTCCACGGCATCCTGAACTAGGGGGATGCGGGTGGAACCACCCACCATGACGACCTTGTCGATGTCCTTGCGGTTCAGCCCTGCATCGTCGAGGGCGCGCTTGCAGCAGCGGACGGTGCGGTTGATGAAGGGCTCGACGAGTTCCTCGAACTCATCGCGGGTGAAGGGGCGATCCAGGTGAAGGGGCTGGCCGTCCTTGTAGGAAATAAACGGGAGGGAAATAATCGTTTGGGCGGTGGCGGAAAGCTCACATTTGGCCTTCTCTGCGACCTCCTTCAAGCGACGCAGGGTCGCCGGGTCGCTCGTCAGGTCGACGCCGTGTTCCTCCTCGAATTCCTCGACAATAAGACCGACGATGGTGTTGTCCAGGTCGTCACCACCGAGGTGCGTGTCGCCGGTTGTGGTGAGCACTTCGAAGGTCTTGTCGGTAATTTCCAGAACGGTAATGTCGAAGGTTCCGCCGCCGAAGTCATAGACGGCGATGACTTCCTCCTTGGTGGAGGATTTGCCGATGCCGTAAGCAAGGGCCGCAGCGGTGGGCTCGTTGAGGAGACGGAGGACTTCGAGGCCGGCGAGGCGGGCCGCCTCGATGGTGGCATTGCGCTGGTTGTCGTCGAAGTGGGCCGGGACGGTGATGACAGCCTGGGTGGTGTCCTGCTCCAAATAGGCGTCGGCAGATTCCTTCAATTTTTTGAGAACGAGGGCACTGACCTGCTCGGGGCTGTAACCGAAGCCATTGACGTCAATGAGGATGCCACCTTCCTCGTGGTTGACGACATCGAAGGGAAGAAGATCGACCCATTGTTCGATGTCCTCGTAATCCACCCCCATGAGGCGCTTGATGCTGCTGATGGTTCTTTTGGGGTTGGTGGCTGCCTGGCGCCGGGCAATTTCCCCGACGATGCACTCGTTATCATCAAGAAAGGCAACAACCGAGGGGGTCTTGTTCCCCCCCTCCTGATTGGGGATGACGACGGGTTCGTCACCCTCCATGACGGCAACCACCGAGTTAGTGGTTCCGAGATCGATGCCGATCACCTTGGATTCTGCGTTCATGGGTGGGGTTACCGCTACTGGTGATATCGTGCCACTTCAAGTGAAACTCAATAAAGGACAACGGGCCGACAGCGATTTTATGCTGTCAGCCCGTTGTGGTTGCAATCAATAAGGTTTGCCTGTCAGGGCATGACCAATGATTCGGGTGGGGATCATTTACTGACCAAGAATGATTCCCGTCAGGATATCAAGGTCTGCCTCGGTGGGGGTACCGGATCCGTCGAAGCTCGCATTGGCGGCGACGATGACGTCGTCGGAACCGGAAGCGATGATCTCCATGAGAGCCACGAGATCAGCCGCGTCCACCTTGCTGTCCCCGTTGGCATCGCCAGGAATGGGGCGAACCACGCGGAAGCGGTCGAAGGCCGACTCGGTCTGGGCAAGGTTCTTGAAGCCGCTGAGGCGCTCAATGTTGCCCGACTTGAAGCCCAGCGGGCTTTCGTTCTGCTTCTCGTTATTGACCCAGACATCCCAGCTGGCGGTGCCGAAGTCGAGACGGATGCTGACCTTGTACCAAATGTTGGGGTCGATCTGGGTGAAGCTCGATTGGACCGGGGTTCCGGCCTCGGAGCTGTTTCTCGCGCCGTCGAGGAACTCAATCCCGTTGACCGAGCTGAAGTGGACAATGGCGGAGGCGTCGATGGCGGGGTAATCGGCCTCGGCAAGGGTCACGTCGCTGCCGGTGCCCCGGAAGTAACCTTCGACCCAGACCTGTTCAAGGCCGTCGAGAACGGAAATGTTCGTGAAGCTGCGGTCGAGAATGGCTCCATTGCGCAGGGAGACATACTGAAGGCCGGAAGCGGCGAACTCATCATCGTTGACGATTTCAGCGATGGGAGTCCCCGAACCCTCAACGGTCCATCCATCGACATTATTGATGCTGCCGGGGGTGTAGACGGGCCCCTCGAAGTCGGTGAAGTAAAGTTCCTGAGCCGCATGGGCGCCAACGACACTGAATGCGATCGCTGCGACCATACCGCTGCGGATGAGTTTCGTAAAAGGCATCGAACGTCCTCTCCTCTGTTTAAGGCAAATTGAACTCTGCAAGCATTGCTCCAGAGACCCATCCCCGAAGCAATCCAAGGGAAAGCCTCGATCGATCCGGAACGTATGGCAACCAAAAGAGAGTGGTCAAGAGGGGTTTTCTTTCAGGGCTACGAGAAGTCTCTCCCCAAGGGCCGGAAAGGCCTTCGCTGCCCAGTCGCTGTAATAGCGGACCGCCGGGCGGTTTTTAAACCCACCGGAGGAGTAGTACCCCGTGCTGTAAGTGGGGGAAATCCAGTGCAATTCACCCCGCTGGATCAGGCGACCGCTCCAGCGCTCGCGGGCCTCGACCACCACAATCAGCTCCCCCGCCATCCGTTCGGTGGGGGCACCAAGCAGCTTGGGCACCACGGAAAGATCCACAAGGGTGAAAAAATTCAGCCCGTAGGACGGGGCGACATGCTTCGTATTCGTGCTCTTGATCCTCCCGGAAATGACAATGTCGTAGGACGCCGGGATGGTGTCATTCCCACCGGTCGGCAGAAAATCGATGACCAGGGAGGGATCCACCTCGCGCAGGGCATTCATCAGGGCCATGCCCCCAACAGTCTCCAGGGGCTTGTCCGGAGCGGGGGCGATCGCCTGTTCGGGGTGGGAAGTCATGAACGGGAAAAAGAGCGTTCCAAACTCGAGGATGGGAACATGGGCGAAGGTGTACTGACTCCTCAGGTCGGACCGTTCGTCAGTGAAGGGAACCACGACAATCCGTGGATCGGAGGGGGCTGGCCTGGGGCGCTCCCCGGTGTCCGAGAATTGAGGGTAGATGCTCTCGGGGGAAAATGTAACCACACCTGTCTTGGCGCATCCAGCCACGAACGCAAGCATGGGAAGTAAGAGGAGCAGAATATTGGGACGACTCATCATGGATGCTCGCAATTCATGGGAGGTACGACGCGCTCGTCTGCACGCGACTGATGTAGGCAACAAGAGCTTCGACAACGGAGTCAATGTCGGCGAGATCAGCCATCTCCACCGTGTTGTGCATATAACGCATCGGCACACCAAGGGAAACCGTGGGCACACCGTTGCGGCTCCATCCCATGGCATCCGCATCGGTGCCATGATAACCCGTTTCGTGGTTGAGCTGAATGCGCAGTCCCGCCGAAGCACAGCACTGGGAAATCTCATTCACGAGACGGTTGTTCGAACTCACACCCACGGAGAGAACCGCCCCGTTGCCCATCGCCACCTCACCATGCTTTTTCTTGTTCGCGCCGGGAATGTCGATGGCGTGGGTCACGTCGACGGCAATGGCCGCTGTTGGCTCCAACCGCCACGCCACCGCTGCCGCACCGGCAAACCACCGGCTGGATTCTTCCTGAACCGTTGCCGCGGCATGAACGGTGGGAATCAGGTCGCCCAACTCCACAAGCTGGCGCATGACCTCGGCAATCACGTAGGCCCCGAAGCGGTTGTCCATGCGGGCGGCAATCCTGCCATTGAGCAGTTCCACCACACCCCCCCCGATAACCATCGGGGTGCCGACGGGGGCGTAAAGTTCCGCCTCAGCCTTCGAGGTCGCCCCGATATCCACCCAAAGATCGTCAAGCTTGACCTTCTTCTCCCGGTCGTCCTTGTCCTGAAGGTGAATCGCCAGCTTCCCAACCACGCCTGGGATTTCGCCGCGGGGACCAAGCACCCGCACCACCTGGCTGATCGCTGTGTCGGGATCCACACCCCCGATGGGGGAAAAGTGAAGGTATCCATGCTCATCGACATAACGGACAATGAGGCCGATCTGGTCGATATGCCCCATCAAAAGAATCGAGGGGGCACCTTCATGCCCCTTCAGGGTGGCGATTTCCGACCCATTGGCATCCGTCACCATCGCATCGGCATATTGCCCGACATATTCCCGCCACACCTTGCGGGGAAGCTCCTCGAAACCGGAAGGCCCCGGGGCAGTGATCAGGTTCTTGAAAAATTCCAGGGATTCAGCGCGCATTATTTGGGAGTGCTCACAATGGGGGTGGTCTGAGACAACCGGGGGAGAATAACCCTTCGGCGGAGCAGGACAAGTCAGAAGGTGGTCCAAACCATACCCTTTTCCATTGCCCCCAAATGAATTTGGGATAAGCTGGACACGGTTTGTACTTAATGCAAGGGGGACATCCTGAATGACAGCTCAAGAAAACGACAAGGCAGCCTGGCTCAAGGGGCCACGGGCGGACTGTTCCAGCGTACCGGTTGCCCGGGGCAGGTCGTGGCGACTGGTGCTTCTCGGTGCGCCCGGCATTGGCAAGGGCACCCAGGCGGAACTGCTCAACCAGCGCCTTCGTGCCTGCCACCTGTCCACCGGCGACGTCTTTCGCGCCGCCCTCAAGAGCGACGAGGATCCCTCCGCCGCCATGACCGACGCCCTCGGCTACATGAAACGGGGCGACCTGGTCCCCGACGAGGTCGTCATCAACATGGTCGCCGAACGAGAGCGCTGCATGCAGTGCGCCGGTGGTTTCCTTCTCGATGGTTACCCACGAACCGTCGACCAGGCGCTGGCCCTCGACGAGTTGCTTGCCAAAAAGAGCGTCGCCCTTGATGCTGTTCTCAGCTTTGAATTGCCGATGGAAAAAGTCATCCAACGCCTCAGCGGACGCCGTGTCTGTTCCAAGTGCCGGAAAACCTACCACGTCACCCACAATCCCCCGGGTGTGGAGGGAACCTGTGATGCCTGCGGAGGGGATCTGTTTCAACGCGAAGACGACCGCCCCGAGGCCATCACCGTGCGCATGAAAGCGTACGAAGAAAGCACGGCCCCGCTCATTGACTACTACGAAAAACAAGGCCTCCTCATCCGCGTCGCCGCCGAAGGCTCCCCCGAAGAAATCTGCGAGGCCGCGCTGGAATCGCTGGGGGCGGGGTGAGGGACCCTTCAGGGGAATTTTGAAAACCTGGGCACAAGACGATGAGGTTAGGTGCCCATCTGCACTTGCGCCATCCCAAAGTATTGTCATGAATGTCCCATGAATTGGGCGACCGGCAACATTCAAGATTTCAGACATGGTAGCACCTACGAAAGCAAAGCCCTGAGCGGGATTATTAACTCCTGCCATGGACGACTTGAGGTCGAGTCGGATTTCATAGTATCAGACCAAGTGGTTGCTTCCCAGACCCGCCTGGTTCAGACCTGACAGAAAAGTGGGATGAATCCGTGAACAGTGATCACATCTTAGAAACGGAACTTCTAAGCTCACTTGTCACTGAAGACAATGACCTTGAGTTTAAGGCTGCACAGGGAGAGGACCAGAGGGGTCGACTCCCAAGAGACTTTTGGGAAACATATTCTGCCATGGCCAACACAAACGGTGGTCTAGTATTATTAGGCGTTCAAGAAAAGCCAAGGGGACATTATCGTGTTGTCGGGATCAGCGATCCTGCCCGCGTCAAAAAACAGCTCTGGGATTGTCTTAATGATCGTGACAAGGTGAGCGTAAATCTACTCGTGGAACGCCATGTCCGCGTCCTAGACGTAGAAACCAACGATGGACTTCGGGCTGTCGTTCAAATTGAAGTTCCACGTGCGACACGAAAGCAGCAACCCGTATACCTAACCAAGAACCCCTTCGGAAACACCTTTCTGCGAAGAACCGAAGGTGATTACCGAGCCAGCGACGAAGAGGTTCGCCGCATGATCGCCGAGCAAGTGGAGGACTCTCGGGATAATAAGGTTCTCACTGGTTTCGGTATCGACGACCTTGACCCTAACAGCTTGCGGCATTATCGCATCCAGTTCGCAAACAAGAGGTCCTCCCATGTCTGGGCGAACATTGGGGATCGAGAGTTCTTGCAGAATATCGGTGCTTTCCGTAAAGATCGTGAGTCGGGTGTCGAGGGGCTTACCGCTGCAGGTCTTCTGATGTTTGGCCGATTGCCTGCCATTACCGAGCACTTTTATTATTATGTTCTCGACTATCAGGAACGTGAGGAGCCCAGCAGAGAGGCAAGATGGGTCGACCGCCTGACAACCGATGGTTCTTGGTCAGGAAATCTATATGACTTTTATCACAATGTGATTCAGCGACTGTTCAAGGATTTGAAGGTACCATTCTCCCATGACGGGCTTTCCCGTCATTACGAAACGCCAATCCATGAGGCCTTACAGGAGGCGCTGACAAACACACTTATCCATGCAGATTACAGTGGAAGAGTTAGCGTTCTGGTGGTGAAACGCCCTGATCTCTTCGGCTTCAGAAACCCTGGCAGGATGCGCATCCCCCTTAAGGATGCCTTGGCTGGCGGACAAAGTGACTGCCGCAACAGGACGATTCAAACCATGTTCCAATTGGTCGGTCTTGGCGACAGGGCGGGGTCGGGAATCCCTACGATCCTGAAAAACTGGACCCACGACCAGCACTTTCGGCCTCCTCTCCTTCAGGAAAAAACTGAGCCTGACCAGACTCGCCTCACCCTGCCGAAGGTCTCGCTAATCCCTGAGGAGACCAGACAAAAGCTAAGCGAATTGTTCGGAGTCCGTTACCATACCTTGCCGGATTTGCATAGATTGGCTCTTGCTACCGCCGAACTGGAAGGCCAAGTAACACACTCTCGACTGGCTGGTATGTCGGTGAAGCACCCCGCAGATCTTTCATCCTGCCTCAAGGAACTCGTTAGTGACGGCCTGCTGGAGCCACACGGTGTTGGCAGAGGGAAATACTACCTGCTTCCGGGTTCTGAGCCAGAGGACGACTTGATGAGCTTCTCGGCCTTCACAAAGGAGCCTCAAAGCTTTGAGACGAAGAGGTCGCAAAAAGAGCATGTGTCTTATGGCGATTTGTCCCATACAACGGACAGCATACCCCATAAGGGCAGCAACATACCACATAAGAGCGACAGCATACCACATAAGAGCGGCAGCATACCACATAAGAGCGGGCAGGACTCTTTGGAAAGTGACTATAAGGACAAAAAGGAGTGGGCGAAACTGATGGAACTCTCGAAGGTGGCAAGGGAGAGCAAGCGTTTAGATCTTGAGCCAGTGATCCTAACTCTCTGCGAAAGAAGATTCGTGACGAAGGAGCAGCTTGGACTGTTGCTTGGGCGGACAGAAAAGACGCTCCTAAACCATTATCTCATGAGGATGATTCGAGAAGAAAAACTGGAGATGCTTCAACCAGATAAACCGAAGTCACCAGCCCAAGCCTACAGGACCCTTAAACCCAAGAAATAACTGGAGAAGCCACTTTTTAAGCTTTCAACTTCCAGTCCGGACCATCAGACCATAAAGGAATTTCCACCATGGCACCGACCGTGATTTTTTTGATCGTCCTGGTCGTCTGCATCTTTTTTCTCTTTCAGATTACCGCAGGAAATCGTCGTCTCAAGCGGGTGATGGATCGGGACATGATGACGGAGGACGCCTGGGTGGAGGAGTTTGCGGATCAGTTTCCCGGACTCGCACCGGATGAAATCCGCGCCGGCTTGCGCTTTGCCGCCGATGGGTTCAATTTCGAGGCGACCCTGCTGCGGCCCGAGGATTCCTGGGGGGGCGTGCTTGCCCCGCCCTCAAAAGTCCGCCTCCTCGACCCCGCCTTCAAGGACTGGGAAGCCCTGGCGACATCCAAGGGCGTGGGCCCCGACCAAATGGCCGGCCTGACGCTGCGCGACTTTATCCTCCATTACGGCCCCCGCCCGGAGGCTCAGGCGTTTCTGGGAGGTCGGGAGGCGTGAGAGAGGACACCAGCATCAGTGTCCGGTATATCACTCTATTCGCTTGACCATCGGTTTCCACGAGACGAATTTCCCTCCACTTAAATTCTGTTGGCGCCGGAGGTTGTTTGAATCATGAGGATGGCCTCGAAGTTCTCCCTTCACGTTGGACTGGCGATGTGTTTATTCGCTGTTTTCATTTTGGGGCTGGGTGTTGTTTGGGGAGTGAAGCCGGGAAGATCAAAATCCTCAAGTAACGGCGTTAACCCAAATCTTGTGGAACTGAAAGGGTCTGCCTTCATCAAAATGGTCCGGGGCACCGACCCATTGGCTGGAAGCCAAATTTTTCTCTGCACCCAGGAATCAAGGCAACGGATGCAATTCATGGTCAACAACCTGAAAAGGGAGGTCGAAACCTTTCACGAATTGAGAAGAAAAATCTCCCAGTACGAGGCCCTTGTTCAGCGGAAACAAAGACTGGAGAGGGAACTCGGCAGTCTGGAAACTGAACTGAGAAGGCGCACCGCAGCCTATCAACGCGCCACCCGGTCGAAGGAGGATTTCGAATCAAACACGGCATATATGTCATTCAACTTCTTCGACCCGACGAGCAACCGTGAAATGAACTTCAGCTATTCACGCAACCGCGATGGCTCCATTGCAAATTTCCGTAACCAGACCGTGGCCAGGATGGATAGCTTGCTATACACAGCCAGCCAGGAGATCAACCGCCGGGAGTCACGCATATCAGAGGTAACGGGAACCCTTAAGTCCAACTCGATGATGACCGCCGAGAGAGAGCGGAATTTTGCCCGGTCGCTCCACCGGGAAAAACACGGGAAATTGTCGAACATCCACACCAGCCTTCTTTCCGAACTCGAGAACCTTCCGCACGTGGACAAAACACTGATGAAGGCCGGTGGAGAATTCACATTACTTGCTCCGGTGGGAGACTACACCGTTGTCACATACTATATCGATGATTTTGAGGAGCCGACGCTGTACTTCTGGGCCCATCCGATTACGCCAATGGATTTCCAAAGGGAGGTTGTCTTGTCACAAGGCAATCTCATGGCAAAGGTGCCGTCTTCAAACAGGTTGATCACATCAGGCTGGGATTAAAATCAAGAAGCAAAATGATCGATCTATTACCATCTATACAATCCAACATCCCCCAGAGCAAATCACCCTCCACGTATAGACAACTCACTCCTTCAAAATCACTTCATCCCTCATCCTTCATCCCTCAAGCTTATCACCCCCCCAGGGCGAATCACCTTCCACGTATAGACAATTCACCCCTTCAAAATTACTTCATCCCTCATCCCTCACCCTTCAAGCTTATCAAAACCCCGCAAAGCGATATTCGAGGCGGACGCTTCCGAGTTCGTCCATGGCGGGAAGGGTTTGCAGGCGGTTGCTGATGGCGCCGAGGCCGCCGAAGAGGCCGGTGGGGCGCGGGGGGCCTTTGGTGATTCCTGCGGTTTCGGGGAGGCCGGCCAGTTCGCGGGCGCGGGCGATGGCCTGCTGGAGGGTGCCCACGCTGTCTATCATGCTATACTCCTTGGCCTGACGCCCGGAGAAAATCCGCCCGTCGGAATACTTACGCAGGTGCTCCTCGATTTCCGCCATGGAGACCTCGGCGGTGTCCTTGCCGAGGGTGTCGGCGAGGAGGATACGCACGGCGTCCTGGCGTCCGGCAACGACGGCTTCGAGGAACTGCTCATAGACATCATCCACCATGTCGCCGAGGAGTTCGCGTTCCTCAAGGGTCATGGCGCGGGAACCGGACCCGATGTCCTTGAATTTGCCGCTCTTGATGGTGCGGCTGTGAATGCCGATCGTTTCCTGAAATCCCTCGAAGTTGAAGAAGTTCATAATCACGCCAATGCTTCCGGTGAGCGAGCCTTCGTTGGCGTAGATTTCATCGGCGGCAATGGCAGCGTAATAGCCCCCGGAGGCGGCGATGTCGCCGAGAGAGGCAACAACGGGGCGCCCGGAATCGCGGAAGTTTTGCAGTTCGTGGTAAAGATCCTGGGTGGCGCTGACCGCTCCGCCCGGGGAGTTAATGCGCAGGACAAGGGCCTTGATCCGCGGGTTGCGTTCCCAGGCGCGGACCTGATTGACCAGCTTCTTGGTGTCGGCCTGATAATTTGGGCCTTCACCCAGTACGCCGTTGATTTCCAGAACGGCAATCCGGTCGCCCATGAACCCGCCGCCGGATCCTCCCGAGGACATGGAGGAGGCGCCAATGAGGCCGATGAGACCGCCGCCCACGACAACGAAGAGAATAACGAGACCGATAATCAGGGGGATGGCACGGTTGCGGGGCTTGGGGCCCTGGGGCGGGCCTCCCCATCCGGGTGGTGGTGCGGGGGGGCGGTATCCTCCACCGGGAGGCATCTGGCCGTATCCCGGGGGCGGACCCTGCTGTTGCGGCGGACCATATCCCGGGGGAGGGGGCGGGGGAGGCGGGGCGGCCCCGCGTGGGGGTTGCTGGTGGGATTGCTGGC
>JAFIGB010000182.1 GCA_020831705.1 Candidatus Sumerlaeia bacterium
TGGCCACTTCATCGATGTCATAAGTGAATTCGCCGGACCCGGGGAATGCCCATGTTGCGCCAGTCTGGAAGACTTCAATGTCACCAATGCCGCTGTTTGTGACGTCTGTGAATTCAACCACATCGCCAAAGGAATCGGTATCGGGGTTGTAGACCCAGTAGGAGGCGGATGCGGCATCGGTGTCGGTGCTTTGGTTGACGATACCGGCAACAACGATCCACTCGCCGACGATTTCACTGAGGTCATCAACAATGGCCGGGGTTGTGGGCCAACCATTGGATCCTGCCTTGCGAAGAATGCCGTCGCGGAAAACAAGTCCGTGGAGATTGCCAACACCGTCCTGAAAACGGGTAACATCCCCACGTTCCCCACCGGGTGTTGCATTGAGATTGTTGACACGGATGGCAACGGCGACACCGTGGGTCGCTTCCGTATTGGCGATGGGGTCGGCAAAGGTGAAAGTCAATTCAGCGTCGGTAACGTCGGCAAGGCTGAGGTAATTGCCAAAAGTACCGAGGGGATCGGCGTCACTGATTTCACCATGGGGAGGGCCGAAATCGACGGCAAATGTGGCACCGGTGAAGGTGGAATCTCCAGCGATGGATGCACTGCCATCACCGGAAAGATCGGTGAAAGATTCGATGACCTGTGCTCCGCCAATCGTCGTGGCACCGACGAGAAGAGCGGACAGGGTCATGGGAAGAAACTTTTTCATAGGAGATGAACCTCCAAAAGGGATGTGATGTGGTGCCTTGGGCAATTATTGAGCGGTTTCGCTCGAAATCCCCAAGATCAAGACTGGGATCGTCTGGCCGATGATCCTTGTCAACACCCAACCCTTACGATAAAAAGCCGATTCCACCCGAAAATGGCTTTATGGTGATTTCGTACAATTTTGGATCGCCACCCTGCGGAACTGAACCCTTGCCACCCCCACCGCTTCGGGTGCCAATGGTGTGGAGGATACGAATCCACTTTGGGGCAAGTTCATGACATCATCCACTGAGAAAATCGTAATCGTTGTCCCCTGCTATAATGAGGCGGATCGCCTCCCCGTCGAAGTTTTCAGATCCTTCAGGGAAATTCCCAACGATCTTCGCTTCCTTTTCGTCAACGATGGAAGCACCGATGAAACCGAAGAGATCATCAACAAACTCGCCAGCGAGGATCCCAATCGCTTTTCCGCCCATTCCCTGGCGCAAAATAGCGGCAAGGCGGAGGCCGTTCGTCAGGGGTTGCTCCTTGCCCTCCGGGATGAGGCGGATTTCGTCGGGTTTTGGGACGCCGATCTGGCAACCCCCCTGGATGAAATCCCCAGATTTCTGCAGGCAATACGGGATCAGCCCGAACTGGACATGGCCATTGGATCCCGCGTCAGCCTCCTTGGTAGAAAGATTAACAGGAAGCGCTCCCGCCATTACATCGGGCGCGCCTTTGCCACCGTTGCGAGCCTTTGGCTGGGTATTGGAATCTACGACACGCAATGCGGGGCGAAACTCCTTCGCAACACCTCCGTCATTCGCAAGGTGCTGTCGAAGCGATTCCAGGCAAAATGGCTCTTCGACGTGGAAATCCTGGCCCGTTACCTTCAGCTCCTGCACCGCCGGGGCATCCACCAACCGGAAAATCGTATCGTGGAGATTCCGCTCCATCGCTGGGAGGATGTGAAGGGTTCCAAGGTCAAGGCGACTGATTTCCCCAAGGCCATTGGCGAGCTGATCGGCCTGATGCGGGCCTATAATCCCAGGGCATGAGCCCATGCATTCCACTTTCATCGCGAGGACCAAATGCGTCGCTGGATAATTGTCCTGATATCACCCCAGGAAAGCGGAAATGTTGGCTCGGCAGCCCGCGTGCTGAAGAACTTTGGCGCCGGAGGCCTGCGCGTGGTTGCTCCCCGGTGTGAAGTCGCCAGCCATGATGCCCGCAGATTCAGTTCAGGAGCGGCGGAGGTGCTGCGCCGTGCGAAGGTTTTCGAAACGCTTCCCGAGGCCCTTGCCGACAGGGAGCTTTCCATCGGCCTGACGGGGGTGGGCGGAAGACATCATCGCATGGATTGCGTGGGGCTCCTCCCTACAGACCTTCTTCGGGACAGAAATGAAGTACGATCCGGTGCCCTTGTCTTCGGACCCGAGGACACCGGCATGATGGGGCACCACATGGAGTGCATGGATTTTCTCTGGTCCCTCCCCACCAACCCGGATTTTCCCTCGTTGAATCTTGCCCAGGCCATTGCCGTGAGCCTTGCCGCGGTGGCCGAATCTGAGCGCCTGCTTGGGCTGACGGATCTCGGGCGGGGAATCGCCCCCTCCACGAAGACGCTCAACCCTCTCGCAGGGAGCCCTGATCCGGGAGATCGGCTGGCAAACAATAAAGAGGTCCATGAGTTAATGGGGAGATTCGAGGCGCTCTTGCGCGTGACAGGATGGGAGGAGGGACGCCGCCTGACCGGCTCCATGGGGAAGATCCGCAACATCTTCGCCCGGGCGGCCATGACCCAACGCGAGGCGAGCCTTTTCCACGGAATTGCCCGAAATGCCTACGACCGCATCATTGGCAAATATACCGATGGCAAATAGCGGGTAGGAGGCACCACACTCATGGCCAACCACCCTGCACTCCTGTACCACACCATCCGACACCTGAAGCTCGGGCAGGTGACCGGCCGCATACGGTCGCGTCTATACAGGTATATCACGGACATTCGCGGAGCGGTTCCCTGGGAGGAGATGGCA
>JAFIGB010000191.1 GCA_020831705.1 Candidatus Sumerlaeia bacterium
AACAAAATCGCCGGGGGGGAGGCTCCTTTTTCCTTGCGACAGTGCCGGGGGGATTTCAAGGTGCCGGGAACCACGCCGGAAGGCCACCGATGCATTCATGCATTTAGGGTTGCCCCAAGAAGTGGCCCCGCTGATTTTTGACGCGACGAGAGCGATGCAGGAACCATCAGTGTTGTAAATTTTTCTGCCCCAAGGAGTACGGTCATGAAGTCGGAGCGCAAAGGGAAAGGATGGAGGACATTGGCTGTCGCAGCCATGGTCGCGCTGGTGCTCGCGGTCGTTGCGCCCGCCTTCGCCACATCGACCGGTCCCCTTTACCGGACCACCTACCCAAGCAAGATTTCCAACAAATTGGGCCGCGGCCTTGGCAATATGCTCTTTTGCTGGGTTGAAATCCCCATTGAAATCAATCAGGAAGTACAGAACACCGATCTCGTTACCGGCTCGATCGTCGGATTCGGCCTGGGGCTTTTCCGCACCGGCCAGCGGTTCGTAATCGGTGCCGTGGACGTTGTCACCTTCCCCGTTGATGTCTACGGGAACAATTACCAGTCGGTGCAACGCAGCGAATTCCCCTTTATCGACGAAGTTGAGTAACCAGGACCAAACCGGGCGGGCCTCAAGTGGCCCCCGACCTTCAACCATCTTGACAGGAGCCTTCGTATGAGCCGCCTCACCACCCTGCCGGTTCTCATTCTTTTCCTCGCCGCATTTGGTCTCATGACCGTATCCCCCGTGACCCACTCGGTTGCTCCCGCCCAAACGGCGAGCTACGACGAGGATGCCTACCGTGAAAACTCCGAAATCGAGAAGATCTTCGGCAAGCTCGGCCGCGGCATTGTCAACGTCCTCACTGGATGGGTTGAGATTCCCAAGACCATCGGCAAGGAATGGCGCCGCACCGATCCCTTCACCGGCACCATTATCGGCTTCTTCAAGGGCCTTGGCTGGGGCGTTGCCCGCACCCTCGCCGGCTTCTACGAAGTCCTCAGCTTCCCCTTCCCTGTTCCCCGCAACTACGAACCAGTCATGCAGCCGGAATACATCCTGCCCACTGTCTGGGGGGAACGCCTCCCCCTTTATCAGGATGAGTTCCTTGGTACAGGCACCGCCGTGAACTCCGCGGTCGACTATGGGTCCTCCACCCGCGCCACAACAACCACCAGCGGCTCGTTCTCCACACGCCAGTACTGATTTCCCCACCCATCCGGGTGATCACATCGAAGGCACTGAAAAACCCCGCCCCGGACATTGTCCCGGGCGGGGTTCTTACATGCTGGAGTGTGATACTGGTCTCATGCCGGTGAGGAACCCCACCGTGGCGGCAGGAGCAGCTTAGCTCTTGATTTCCTTCACCGCAGCAGCGGCGGAGAAACCGATCGTTGTGGAGGCGGGAATATTGATCTCCTTCGGCTGCCCTTCCTTGGCCATGGGGTTGCGCCCCACGCGGGCCGCACGTTCCTTGAGCTTGAATGTGCCGAAGTCCTTCACCGCGAAGCGATGCTTCGGGTCTTCCTTCACGGCACGAACGATCGTCTTGAAAATCTCATCATAGATGGCGGAAACCTGGGCCTTGGTGGCCCCTTCGACCTTCTCGGCTACTATATCGACGAGTTCAGCTTTTGTCATCTCTTTCTCTTTCTTCCTGGGAGGATGTTCCTGACGGTCCCGGAGCGAATTTGCCCTTTGCCAACAGGTCGAAACGATGGAAAGCTTCCGGGGCACAGGTAAAGGGAAAACCCCCCTTCACCCCTGCAAACAGCACCTTTTTCCCACGTTGCCCAACCGAACGAGGTTTCTCCCCATGGCTCAGGAAGATTTTTCCATGCGCATTCTCCCCACCGGGGAGATCATTCTCGAGCTCGACGGCCTGCCGGAAAGACGGATTCGCGACCTCCTCGAATACATCGAGGAAACCCTCGGCCCCGTCCGCATTATCGAAACCGGCGGCGAGGACGGCGGGGGAGTGCGCCTGCGCCCCATCTCCGAAGAGGAAGCCGCGGAGGACACCGACAAGGACCGCCATCGCCTTCGCCTCCGCGAGGAGGGGTGATCGCTGGAATTCGTCAGGGAGGCACAAAAAGCGACCGCGCCGCCCAAAGAAACCGGCAGCGCAATACGATGGAGAAGAGATTGTTCACGATGAAAATGGAGCTGGTGATCGGATTTGAACCGATGACCTACGCATTACGAATGCGTTGCTCTACCAGCTGAGCTACACCAGCCCCGCGCAGGGAACGAGAGCAAAAGGGAAGGTCATGCCGTGTGTCAAGCCTTCCTTGGCCTTCAATGCATCCCTGATTTGCTTCCGGATTCCACAAGGTGGTTTTCCGCCATGATCGGGATCTTCGGGAAAATGAAGTCCCCCCAACTTCCTTAACCCTGGAAGTGTGGGGGGAATGGAATCATTCGTCGCCGTTTGAGCGCCAGGATACGTTGATCAGCGGGAAGCGGAAGCTTCCGTCAACGATGTTGATCAATCCCAACTGGACGCCGCGAAGCTCGTCGCTGTCGTTCACGAGGCCGAGCTGCACGCCCCGCACCTCCTCCGTCAGGTTCAACAACCCGAGCTGAAGGCCCGAGAAGGCATTGCCCGCGCGGTTGTATATACCCGAGATCATGACGCCCCTTGAATCGTTCGTCGTTCCTGTATTGTTGTATATACTGCTTACCTGGACAACGGTCGACGGCTTGTTGTCCGCCTGGACTGCTTCGGTGCTGTTTTCCTCATCGGAGTCGCTCCCCCTGGGAGGGGTTACCCGCTCGCGATTTCCGATGGCCCCGATTTGAATGGCGTTGGATTCCGGGCCGATGATGTTCCAGATGCTCGCCTGGAAGACGCGGGAACCCGACCCGGCTGCGTTCGCCAGGCCGGCGATTTGGCCACCGGTCACCGATTCCCCCGAGGAGGAATTGGATATCGCGCCGATCTGAAGACCCTCAACGGTCCCCTCGGTGTTATTGACAAGACCGGTCAGCTGGCCGCCGCGAAGGGCACCATCGGTATTGTTGAAAATGGCGGACAACTGCAGGCCGCTTACCGTGTCTGCTGCCTCGTTGAAGAGCCCACTCAGCTGCACGCCGTTGAGGGGGCCGTCAGCCTCGCTGGTAAACCCGGCAATCTGGGCACCGTTGACCCGGTCGCCCGACAGATTGGCAAGACCACCGATTTGAAACCCATGGACGCCCTTGCCCGCGTTGTTGCCGATGCCGGCGATCTGGGCGGCCCGTGCCGCACCATCGGAT
>JAFIGB010000183.1 GCA_020831705.1 Candidatus Sumerlaeia bacterium
CCTTTATGGCGAAGGCAAATCATCCGGGTTCGGGCAAATTCCCCCGCCTGCTCCTGGTCAACGGGGCACGCCCCGGAAGGGATCTGCGGTCGTGGGCTTTGGCAAATGATCCTCATGAAGCCTGGTCTTTCGCTCTCGACCAACTCGCTTCGGCGGGGTCCACCCCCGAGCAGGTCCAGGTGGCATGGATATACGCTCCCTTCCGTATTCGGGATCTATCGGCTGCCAATAGGGAATTCCCGCGTCATGCCGAGTTGGCGATGGAAGGCATGATTACCATGCTTCAACAGGCAAAGGAATATTTCCCAAACCTGAAGTTGGCGTTTGTCTCTCCGCGCGAGCGTGCATACACCGACGATATCGCGGCCTCCGGTAACCCGGAACCGTGGGCATACGAAAATGCATTCTCCGTTAAATGGCTGATCGAGGAACAGATTCAGGGGAACTCCCAGCTTAACCACAACCCCGAGCAGGGGCCCGTTCTGGCGCCGTATATCGCCTGGGGGCCATACTTGTGGGGAGACGGCCTTGTACCGCGCAGCGATGGCTTCATCTGGGAGTGCAGCGATCTGACGAATGACCTCACTCATCCCTCCCTGTCGGGAATTGACAAGGGAAGCGATGCGCTCATGGCGATGATGAAAACCAGTCCCCTCACCCAACCCTGGTTTCTCAGACGCCATGTGATCGGCCAGGCACCGACGGCAGATGCAACGCCAACAACGTCCTCCGGGGCAGCACCACTGGAGGTAACCTTTTCGAATACTTCCTTCGACGTGGATGGTTCTATACAAGCAGTGCACTGGACCTTTGGCGACGGCAGCTACAGCACCGAATGGTCACCAACAAAGTTGTATAGAAGCCCGGGCAATTATACCGCACGGCTCGCTGTAACTGATGATCAGGGAAATGTCGCTCACCGGGAGTTTTCCATCGATGTTGAACCTGCCGGTACCTTTCCAGAGGGCATGTTCATGTTTTAAATCTGGAATTTCCTTCCGATATAAGCCCGCCACTTGAGGAGAGCGTTCCCTGTGGATGAATATTTCCGTGCTTTTTTTGCACCAAGAGCACAGATACCCCCCATTTACCTCCGGATTTGCGCCCCCTCTTTTGTACAATTCAGCCAGCTGCCCTTTGACAGGAAATAAATGGATGATTACTGTCGTTCCCGGAGGTGGGGACTTTCCCCATGCCAGATTTCTAGAAAGAGGAGCACCCCTCAATATGGCAGTAAATGGAAAAAGATTTTTGTCGGCAATGACGCTGGCAACACCAGCACTCGCCATTGCCTTGGGAGCCGGGCTCGCACCCGTCGCGGCGCAAGGCAACCAAACGAACTTCGAGAGCGCTGATTGGTTCGAACGTGAAATCGGCGAAGGAGTCGTCTGGAGGAACTACGAGTTCGACAACCTGTTCGGCGTTCGTCAAAGCGTCTCCTACATCAAGGCTGACCTCAACAACCCCCTGGTATCCATCGAACTTCCCTTCCTTCAGGGCAGCACCCAGCGCACCAGCACGCTTGTTCCCAACCAGGTTCCCGACGCCCTGGGCGCGGTCAATGGCACCTACTTCGCCACTGGCGGTCACAACACCTATCTGCGCATTGACGACACCGAAATCCCCTATATGCCTCGCACAAAGGGAACGTGGGGACACCACGGAGCCCTCGGCCAGGACACCTCCGACAACTGGTCCATTCTGGAAATGCCCACCACGGGCAACGAATGGGATGACAACACCACCCATCCCAACATCATGGCCAATGGCCCCCTCCTCCTTCTCAACGGCTCCATCGCCACGACACAGATCAACAGTGCCGGTGGCACCCACTGCACCGGTCGCCACCCACGGACCGCCGTTGGCATTACCGGCGACAATCAGATTATCCTTCTCACCGTTGATGGGCGCACCAATCGCTCCACGGGCATGACCTGCGTGGAAACCGCCACCGTGCTTCAGTGGCTCGGCGCTCTTGATGCCGTCAATATGGACGGCGGCGGCACCACCACCATGTGGGTGGGCGGCGAACCCGCCAGCGGCGTGGTCAACTACCCCTCCGACGGTTCTGGCGAGCGTGTCACCGCCAATGCCATCGCCATTGTCTCCGACCCCGCCGACCCCGCCGAGTGGGACGCCCGTCTCCTCAGCATGACCTTCGACAATATCGTCGCCCCTGAAGACACCCAGACGGTGACCCTCGTTTACGAAAACATCGGCACAGAAACCTGGACCGCAGGGGACACCCGCCTGGTGACATCACGTCCCACCGAGGATCCCAGCGATATCGCCCACTCCAGTTGGGTTTCCACCTCCGAGCCCGCCACCATGACCCCCGCCACCGTCGCCCCCGGCCAGTCGGCAACCTTCTCCTTCACCGTCGAAGCCCCCGACACCGAGAACACCCTCAGCTTCACCCAGTTCTTCATGCTGACCCATGATGGCATTGGTCGTATCGGCCCCAATGATGCCCGGGCAAGGTTCCAGATGACAGTCATCCCGGAAACGCCTGCTGGGGATTCATTCCTGGTCGAACCAAGGGTTGGTGGTCAGAACTATAATTGGTACAGCGACCATCCCGACTTCGCGAATTCGACCGTCACCTCCGGTGCGTCGGGCGCGACATCCGGTATTGGTTCACGCTGGACATCCAGCTTCTTCAGCCATGCCTCCGTTGGTCTGCGTACCGCCCAGTGGCGCCCCAATTTCTCCGAAACCGGCATCTATCATGTCTCGGTTTCCTGGGCGAATACCGCCAGTGAACGCCGCAATCCCATTGGCTATTATGTCGACCATGCGGGTGGACGTGATACCGTCATGATCGATCAGACCGCCCCCGGTGACACCTGGTATTCCCTCGGTGTCTATACCTTCAACGAGGGACAAAGCGATAATGGCCGTGTCATCATCACCAATGAATACACCGACCTAAGCGGTAACATGTGGGCCGGCCCTGTCCGGTTCATTCTGCTTGAGGATGAAGGTCCAACAAACGCAAGGAACTGGACACTGTATGAGTAATACTACTGCTCCCACGAGCAAGTAATGGCCACATTATCAGGTGCATTCGAGGCAGCAAAGCCACATCGGATGCACCTGATTTCTTTTTGTGCTTACATATACTTCCGGGATGATATTACAGCACCTCGGGAATGATTTCCCGCGTGGGGTTGAAGGCCAGCACGCCGTCGCCGACGGTGACATCCACGGTCATGCCCTCGCTGATTTCCCCGCCAATAATGGCACGGGCCAGCGGCGTTTCCAGTTCGCGCTGTATATACCGCTTGAGGGGGCGCGCCCCGTAATGGGGATCGTAGGCCTCCCGGGCAATGAAGGCGGACGCCTCCTTCGTAAGCTCCAAGCGGATGTTCCGGTCGGCCAGCCGCTTTTGCAGGGATGCCACCTGAAGGTGGACGATCCCCTCCAGCTCCGTCGCCCGAAGTGGCCGGAACAACACAATGTCATCAATCCGGTTGAGGAATTCGGGACGGAAGCTCGCCCGAAGTTCCGCCATCACCCCATCGCGGGCACCGTCCCGGATGTAGCCCTCGTCGGTGATCCCCTCCAGAAGGCGGGGCGCCCCGATATTGCTCGTCATGATGACAACGGTATTCTTGAAGTTCACCACACGTCCCTGGGAGTCGGTGATGCGTCCATCATCAAGAAGCTGCAGGAGGACGTTGAAGACCTCCGGATGGGCCTTCTCGATTTCATCGAACAGAATCACCGAGTAGGGCCTCCGCCGCACGGCCTCGGTCAACTGGCCACCCTCCTCGTACCCCACATATCCCGGCGGGGCGCCGATGAGACGGCTCACGGCAAACTTCTCCATGTATTCACTCATGTCTATACGGACGATGTTTTCCTCGGTGTCAAAGAGCGCCTCGGCGAGGGCCTTGGCAAGCTCCGTCTTCCCCACCCCGGTGGGGCCAAGGAAGATGAACGAACCGATGGGGCGGTTGGGTTCCTTGATGCCCGCCCGGGCACGGAGGACCGCATCGGAGACAAGGGTCACCGCCTCGTCCTGCCCGACAACCCGCTCGTGGAGGGTTTCGCCCAGGCGCAGCAGTTTTTCCCGCTCCCCTTCCACCAGACGGGTGACGGGGATTCCCGTCCACCGCGAGACAATCTCCGCGATTTCCTCCTCGGTGACTTCCTCACGGAGAAGATGGGCGCCGTCATGGGAGGCTTCGATGCGCATTTCCTCCTCACGGAGCTGGCGCTCCACCTCCGGCAACCGGCCATACTTGATCTCCGCCGCCCTGTTGTGATCGTATAGACGCTCGGCGGCCTCCAACTCATGGCGAAGTTTTTCCATTTCCTCGCGGAGGGACTGAAGCCCCGAGATCGACTTTTTCTCCGTCTCGTACTGGGCACGCAACCCCTCGGCATTGAGTTTCTGGTCCTGAAGCTCCCTCTGCAGCGTCTTCAGCCGCTCCCGCGAGGCGGTGTCCTTTTCCTTCTTCAGCGCGGCCTCCTCGATTTCCAACTGCATGACACGGCGCGTGGCGGCATCCAGTTCCGCGGGCATCGAGTCGATTTCCGTGCGGATCATCGCGCACGCCTCGTCAATGAGGTCGATGGCCTTGTCGGGAAGGAAGCGCTCGGTGATATACCGGTGGGAAAGGGTCGCCGCGGCAACCAGCGCGGCATCCTTGATGCGCACGCCGTGGTGAATCTCGAAGCGCTCGCGCAGGCCGCGCAGGATTGAAACGCTGTCCTCCACCGTCGGTTGCTCGACGAGCACCGGCTGGAAACGGCGCTCCAGGGCGGCATCCTTCTCGATATACTTGCGATATTCGTCAAGGGTCGTCGCACCAATGCAGTGAAGCTCGCCGCGGGCCAGCATCGGCTTGAGCATGTTCCCCGCATCCATCGCCCCATCCGCCTTCCCGGCGCCAACGATGGTGTGCAGTTCGTCTATAAAGAGGAGAATCCCCCCGTTGCTCTGCTTGATCTCATTGAGAACTGCCTTGAGGCGCTCCTCGAATTCACCGCGGTACTTTGCCCCGGCAATGAGGGCCCCCATGTCGAGGGCGAAGACGGTCTTCTCCTTGAGGGACTCCGGCACGTCGCCCTTCACAATGCGCTGGGCGAGACCTTCGGCAATCGCCGTCTTGCCCACGCCCGGTTCTCCAATGAGCACCGGATTGTTCTTTGTCTTGCGCGACAGGATACGCACCACGCGGCGAATTTCCTCATCACGGCCAATGACCGGATCGAGCTTTCCATCGCGGGCCATCTTCACGAGGTCGCGTCCGTACCGCTCCAGCGCCTCGTAGGTCGCCTCGGGGTTGGCCGACTGCACACGCTGATTCCCGCGCACCGCATTGAGCGCCTGAAGGAAACGATCGGGTTGAACACCAAAGGTGGCGAGGGCCTTCCCCAGGGGCGTGCTGTCGCCTTGATGGAGAATCGCCATGAAAAGGTGCTCCACCGAGACGTATTCATCCTTGAGCTTGGCCGCCTCCTTCTCCGCCGCAACGAAGAGCTTGCTGATCTGGGACGAAACATGAAGCTGGCCGGGAAGAACGCCGGACCCTGAAACCCGGGGGCGGCGATCGAGTTCCTTCTCCACCTCGCGAACAAGGCCCTCGGTATTGACGTCCATGCGACGGAGCAGGCGGGGAATAATCCCCTCCGGTTGCGTCAACAGTGCATGAAGCAGATGGGCCGTGTCGAGTTCGGGGTGCCCGCGCTCGACGGCAAATTTTTGCGCTTCGAGGAGGGCTTCCTGTGTTTTTTGAGTCAGCTTGTTGAAATCCATGTTCCTTCCCTTTCCGGGGCGATGTGACAGGGAAATAATTCGAAATTCATGCCGGAGAATGCAACGGTTGAGGTGGGAATGCGACGTCTCCCGGGACGCGGAACCGTCGCAGGTGACGTTGTGTGGCGCCCTTTCAGGGCTGAATCCTCCCCCACCAAATACCCCGGGCGTTGCCCGGGGCTTTCATGTCGTTGCCCCTCCGGGGCGCAGGTCGCATGGGAACTTCAGTGATCTATTCAAACCAAAGTCCATGATGCGGACCGTGTATTGATCCCGAGTTATTCCGTGTGTATCCGTGGTTTCCGTGGACATCCACCTCAATCCCATTACAGGCATGCAGTTTCCACGGTGTGAAATTGTATGCCGCACCCATTCCTCGCAAGTTGCGAATCCAACAACCGAGCCTTCCCGGAGGGAAGGCAGAAGGATGGCCCCCTATCGTCGCGAAGCGCGATGGGGGGATGGCCTATTCCCAGTGGGCCATGCGGATGGGGGTGTCTTCGATGGGATGGTAGATGACTCCGGGGAAGAACTCCGGGAGGCGACTGGTCAGGCGGGCGATGGCTTCCTCGGCGGCGTAGCGCAGGCAGTAATCGAGCCGCAGAACCTGGGTGTTCATGCCACTTTGTGCATACCCGGAATGCCATTCGCGGAGGACGAATTCGGCCACGACACGGGGATCGCCGCCGTTGTGTTCGATGATGCGCCCTTCGATCTGTATTTCCGCCGAACCCGCCCCGTATCCCACGAGATAGCGCAACCAGGGACTGCCGGGGTGTATATCAGTCACCGCGGTTTCCAGGGTTAAGATCCGGTAACCATCAATATTGAAATCGTCGGCCCGCAGGGCGTAGCGAGCCCGAACGGGATGGGGGTAGACACGGAGAAGATAGCGGTAGAATCGCTCGCGAACGGTGAAAAGGACGTCCTCGCGGGCTTCCTCGTCGTCGTCCAGATAGCCCGGGACATTCCACCGGGGCTGGCTGATGACAAAGACAGCCGGGCTGGAGGTCACGCGGTCGCCGGCGGCCAGAAGGGGGCGCGAGTCGGCCATTTGTGCCAGTGTCGGGTCCACACGCAGTTGGATCTTATCCTCATTGATGGCATTGAAATCCGTATAGCCATCGGCAAGGAAGCCCGTCTCGCGGATGGACATGGAGCACCCTGACACGAGGAGCAGGAGGAGGGAAATTTGCAGGAGTGGGAGGAGTTGGCGCATGGTGGGAAATGAAACGACCGGGAAAGGAAGGGACGTGTCCCCACTCTCCCGGCCGCCGCTCCGGTAAGGAAGATTGTTGCCGGTGCTCAATCAGCGGGCATCAGCGAGTTCGTTGACTTCCAGGGGAAGTTTTTCGGGGAGGATGACGATGACAGCGCGGCGGTTGGCGCGACGTCCGTCGGGTGATGCATTCGATGAGGCCGGGCGGAATTCGCCGTAGCTGGTGGCGCTGACGTTGGAGGGCTTGATTCCATGGTTTCCAACAAGCTCATGGAGCATGTTGAGGGCGCGGGCGGCACCAAGTTCCCAGTTTGACCGCCATCCGGAACGGACGATGGGCTGGTTGTCGGTGTGTCCCTCGATGAGCAGTTCGCGGTTGGGGAAGCGCTCGTGGAGGATCTTGGCCACATCACCCATAAGGGCACGGCCTTCGGCGGTCAGGTCAGCCTCGCCCGGATCAAAGAGCATCGAATCAACGATGGTCATCGTCAGGCCACGGCTTGTTTCTTCAAGCGTTACGTTGATGTCGTTGAGTTCACGGGTGAGTTCAGCGACGGCGGTTTCCTTGCCGACGAGGGATGTCCGGAGGACCTGAACTTCGTCCTTCGCCTGGGCGAGTGCGGTTTCGCGCATTTCGACTTCGGCCCGAAGGCGCTCGGTTTCCTCGTTCATCATCGCCACGGTGTCCTCAAGAGCGATGCGCTCTTGTTCTGCCTTGGCAAGGGTTTCTTCCAAGCGATTGACGCGCTCGGCTTTCTCCTGGGCCTCAATGAGGGCACCAGAGCGGGTGAGTGAGGCATTTTCGAGTTCAGCCTGGGCTGTTTCGAGTTCGTAGCGAAGCTGGTCAAGTTCCGCAAGGGCGTCGCCTGAGAGCCCTGATTGACGGAGCGAAGCCAGCTCGTTTTCCTTGGCTTCAAGTTCTGCACGGAGGTTTTGCAACTCCCGTTCCTTGTCCTTATCGGTGACCGTTGCATAGGCATCACCGGCAAGACCACCCACGGCAGCACCGGCACCAACACCCATTGCCGTTCCGGTTGCCGGGCCGATAGTGGAGGCATAATTGTTACCAACAATATTTCCCACCACACCGCCGATAAGTCCGCCGCCCGCTGCACCTTTCTGTGCTGCGGTGCATCCCGTGGCCGTGAATCCGGCCACACTCAACACTGACAGTACTGCGATTGCCTTGAGGGTTTTCATGGAGCATCTCCTAGATGTCGTTTCTGCAAGGGAACGGGGAGTTTGAATGGGTTTCTTGACCCCTCAGGCTTTTCCTTGCAGGGTGAAATACCGGCAACGCTATGACGGTCCCGAGCCAACAGCATCAAGAAAAAAGGAGAAGCAATGACGATTTATTTTTTTCGCCCTTCAAACCTCCATCACAGGCCGGGACGCACTCCCCACAAAACCACGGGCACAAAATAACGGGTGCGTGCCCTCGGAAGGCACGCACCCTGGGTTGATGGTGTGTCAGTTTTATTCACTCGCCGCCCATGTTGTCACGCTCGCGTTGGCGATCCTCCTCGGTAACCACGGCGTAGGCATCACCGGCAAGACCACCCACGGCAGCGCCGGCACCAACACCCATTGCCGTTCCGGTGGCCGGGCCGATGGTGGAGGCGTAATTATTCCCAACAATATTGCCTGCCACACCACCAACAAGCCCACCTGCGGCAGCGCCCTTCTGGACGTAGGTGCAACCACTGGCGGCAACTCCAACCATTCCGATCACGGACAATATCCCCAGCATTCGACTGATTTTCATGTCAAACTCTCCTGTTTTTTTGAAATGTACGGATTCAACGGACACATGTCCACATTGTGGACGGTGTCCATGTTGGAATTTGCAAAGTAAATGCCAACTCGTCTACAGGCTCAAGCCTGGCTTGCTCCGGGAAGTTTCTTGTAGGCGGGCGGGCGTGGACCCGTTCCCGGTGGGCGCATGCTGTAGGACCCGATGACCTTCATGTAGTTCGACCGGGCATAAACGTCCGGTTCCGCAATCCAGCGGGTGCTCATGCTGCCGGTCATCTGGCGGATTGATTCGTAGTCGCGCTCGTCCATCCAATTGAGGATGCCCTCACGAAGAGTCAGAATATGATCGATGCCGTTCTTGAACAGGGAGGAGGCCAGCATCACCACGCGGGCACCAACCATGATGGACTTGATGACGTCCTCGGTGGTGTGGACTCCCCCGGTGATGGCCATGTCGGCCTTGACGCGGCTGTATAGATAGGCAACCCAGCGCAGGCGCAGACGCAGTTCCTCGGAGGTGCTCAGGTTGAGGGAGGGAATGACCTCCAGTTCCTCCAGGTCAATATCAGGCTGGTAGAAACGATTGAACATGACAACCGCCCCCGCCCCGGCATCGGAGAGACGCTCGATGATATTTCCCGGGGAGCTGAAAAAGGGGCTGATCTTGACGGCGAGGGGAAGGCGTGTATTCGCGCGAACCTCGCGCACCAGTTCCACGTACCGCTCCTCCACACCGAGGCCCGATATCATCGGATCGGTGGGGATCTGATAGATATTCAGCTCCAGGGCATCGGCGCCGGCCTCCTCAATCTTGCGGGCGTATTGCACCCACCCTCCGTTGGTGACTCCGTTCAGGCTGGCAATGATTGGAATGCGGACGGCTGCTTTCGCCTTGGCAATGTGATCCAGGTATCCCTCGGGGCCGAGGTTGTACTCACCAAGGTCTGGGAAGTAGCTCAATGCCTCGGCGTAACTTTCCTCGCCAATATTGAATGATGAGTCCAGCACATCGCTGTCGCGGGTAATCTGTTCCTCGAAGAGGGAGTGAAGCACCACGGCGGCGGCCCCGGCATCCTCCATGCGGCGAATGTTGTCCACCTTCTCCGAAAGCGGGCATGCCGAAACGACAATCGGATTGGGAAGGGACAATCCCAGGTAGGTGGTAGACAGATCGATCATTTCAGGGACCTTTCACTCGATGGGGTGGCAGTCAGGGTGGTGTCAGTTTATTTCCGGATCGGAGGTCGCCAGTTCGGGGGCTGGCAGGCTGGAAAGGGCCTGATAGAGGCGCCACCGCTCGGCAACATCGGATTCCGCAAGGCGAAGGAGTTCCTCCGCCCGTATCGGATTCCCATGGGCCAGCATCCGGTAGCGTGTTTCGTTGTATATATACTTGGAAAGCCCGATGCTTGGTGCCTTCGAGTCAAGCTGAAAGGGGTTCTTCCCTTCCTGGACAAGATCGGGATTGTAACGCATCAGGGGCCAGTGCCCCGAGTTGACCGCCGCCTTCTGCTGGTCCATGCCAAAGGCGAGGTTGAAACCGTGTGCTATACAGTGGCTGTATGCCAGGATGATCGACGGACCCCGGAATGCCTCCGCCTCGCGGAAGACACGGATGGTGTGGGCATCGTTGGCACCCATGGCAACCCGGGCGACGTAGACATTCCCGTAGGTCATCGCCAGCAGCGCCATGTCTTTTTTCGGAGCAGGCTTGCCGTTGGCAGCAAACTTGGCGACGGCGGCACGGGGTGTGGACTTCGATTGCTGGCCACCGGTATTTGAATAGACCTCGGTGTCGAGGACCAGAATGTTGACATCCCTGCCCTGGGAAAGAACGTGGTCCAGCCCACCGTAATCAATGTCATACGCCCAACCATCACCGCCGATAATCCAGACGGATTTCTTGACAAAAACATCGGCGAGGGAGATAAGATCAACTGCCTCCGGTTTCGAAACCTTCGAAAGGCGCTCGCGAAGCTTGGCAACCCGGGCACGCTGTGCCGTGATTTCCTCCTCGGTTGCCTGTTCCGATTCAAAGATCGCCCCGACCAGGTCCGCCCCGACATGGGGGGCCAGCTTGCGGAGGAGGAGACTCGCGTGGCGGATCTGGTGATCCAGGGTGACACGCATGCCGTACCCGAACTCGGCGTTGTCCTCGAAGAGGGAATTACTCCATGACGGCCCCCGGCCATCCCTGTTTGTCGTCCATGGAGTCGTGGGCAGATTTACGCCGTATATCGAGGCACAACCGGTGGCATTGGCCCCCCTCCTCCGGTCGCCGAAGAGCTGGGTTACGAGCTTGATATACGGCGTCTCGCCGCAACCGGCACAGGCTCCGGAGAATTCGAACAGTGGCTCGAGAAGCTGTACATCCTTCACCCGACCATGGTTGAGGGTTCCCCGGTCGGAATCGGGAATATTCAGGAAGAAGTCCCAGTTTTCCCGCTCGCTTTCACGAAGCGGTGCCTGGGGTGCCATGTTGATGGCCTTCAGTCCCGCCGCCCTCTTGTTCTTCGCGGGGCAGACCTCCACACAGAGGGTGCAGCCCGTGCAATCCTCCACCGCCACTTGCAGCGTATAGACCTTCTCCTTCAGTTCGGGCCACTTCGAGGGAGCGTGCTGGAACGATGCCGGGGCGCCCTCGAGAAGTTCTGGCTCGTAAAGCTTGCCGCGAATGACGCTGTGGGGACATACAAGGACGCATTTTCCGCATTGGATACACACATCGGGATCCCACACGGGAACCTCCTGGGCGATGTTGCGCTTCTCAAACTTCGTCGTGCCGCAGGGGTACGTCCCATCAATGGGAAACATGCTCACCGGGAGGGAATCGGCCTCGCCCGCAGTGATGGCGCCCTCAACATCGCGGACGAAGTCGGGTGCACCGGCCACAAGGGGCGACAGACGATGAAAGCCGCTTGTGACGGTTTCAGGAACGGCCACCTCATGGAGGTGATCCAACGCCGCATCGACGGCGGCTATATTGCGTTCCACCACGACATCACCGCGCTTGCCGTATGTCTTGCGCACCGCATGCTTGATGGCCTCGATGGCCTTCTCGCGGGGAAGGACGCCGCTGAGGGCGAAGAAGCAGGCCTGCATGACGGTGTTGATACGCCCGCCAAGTTCCGCATCAGATGCCACGGAGATGGCGTCTATCACGAAGAAACGTAGGTTCCTCTTCAGGATGGTCTCCTGAATTTCAACGGGCAGGTGCTCCCAGACCTTGTCCGGCCCGTGGGGGCTATTGAGAAGGAACGTCGCCCCCTCCGCGGCCTCGCGCAGGACGTTGAGGCGCTCCAGAAAGCGGAATTGGTGGCAGGCAACGAAATTTGCTGACGAGACGAGATAGGAGGAACGAATGCGACGGGGGCCGAAACGGAGGTGGGAAATGGTCACCGACCCCGTCTTTTTCGAGTCATAGACGAAGTACCCCTGGGCATGGAGGGGCGTCTCATCACCGATAATCTTGATGCTGTTTTTGTTCGCCCCCACGGTACCATCGGAACCAAGTCCGTAAAAGACCGCCCGAATGGTGTCGTCATCCTCGGTGGACCAGGAGGAATCCCAGGGAAGGGAGGTGTGGGTAACATCATCGAAGATGCCGATGGTGAAGTGGTTTCGCGGCTCCCTGACGTCAAGATTGTCATACACCGCCTTGACCATCGCGGGAGTGAAGTCCTTGGAGGACAATCCATACCTTCCCGAGTAGACACGGGGCATGGTTTCAAAGGGGGCGAGGCCCGTGTTGATTCCCTCCATCAGGGCGGAAACCACATCCAAATAGAGCGGCTCGCCGGGCGCCCCGGGCTCCTTGGTTCTGTCAAGGGCGGCAATCCGCTTCACACTGGCGGGCAACGATTCCATAAAGTGGCGAATGGAGAAGGGTCTATACAGCCGGACCTTCACGATGCCCACTTTTTCCCCGCTCCGAAGGAGATACTCCACCGTTTCGTGGGCAACCTCCGCCCCCGAGCCCATGAGAACAATCACGCGTTCGGCATCCGGAGCACCGAAATACTCAAAGAGCCTGTAGGAACGACCCGTCTTTTCGGCGAACTTCTCCATGGCGTTTTCCACGATCTCGGGACACGCCAGGTAATGGGGGTTGCAGGCCTCGCGGGACTGGAAGAACACGTCGGGGTTTTGCGCCGTGCCACGAATCACAGGACGGTCGGGGGTCAATCCCCGCGCCCGGTGTTCCGCCACCAAACGATCATCGATCATGGAACGCACGATCTCGGTGGGGATGGCATCCACCTTGGCCGACTCATGGGATGTCCGGAATCCATCAAAGAAATGGAGGAACGGGAGGCGCGCTTCGAGGGTTGCCGAATGGGCAATCAGGGCAAAATCCATCGCCTCCTGAACGGAATTGGAGGCCAACATCGCCCAGCCTGCCTGGCGGGCGGCCATGACATCGCTGTGATCGCCGAAAATGGAAAGGGCATGGGTCGCAATCGTTCTGGCAGCAACATGGATGACCATCGGTGTCAGTTCACCGGCGATCTTGTACATGTTGGGCAACATGAGCAAAAGGCCCTGGGATGCCGTGAAGGTGGTTGCAAGGGCGCCGGATTGAAGGGCGCCGTGGAGGGTGCCCGCCACCCCTCCCTCGCTTTGCATCTCCACCACCTCGGGGATCACCCCCCAGAGGTTTTTGCGCTCCTCAGCCGTCCATTGGTCCACCCATTCGCCCATGGGTGAGGAGGGTGTGATGGGATAAATGGCGATGACCTCGTTGGTCAGGTAGGCAATACGGGCAACCGCCTCATTGCCATCAAGGGTGACTTGGGAGCGAATCATGGGTGCGTTGTCGTCCTTTCGGGGGAGGGAACCGGGCGGGGGAATCCGGCGAACACCCAAATGCTCATCCATGATGATGATTCGACACAAGAGTTTTTGGACAAGAAGGACGCCACATATCCATTATTGTGCCCGGGGGCCCATCCCATCCTTGTCCCTTGCAAGCAACCGGGCTCCCCAACTACCTTCCCCGCCGGAGTTTGAACCCATGTCCGCTGCCCCACCGAAGTCCCGCCCCATCAGTCCTGAAATTCTCGCTCCCGCCGGTAATCGGGAGATGATGCACGCCGCCGTGGAGAATGGTGCCGATGCCGTTTATTTCGGCCTCGACCAGTTCCACGCTCGCATGCGGACCCGTGAATTCACCTGCGATTCCCTTCCGGAGGTCATGTCCTCCCTCCATGAG
>JAFIGB010000204.1 GCA_020831705.1 Candidatus Sumerlaeia bacterium
GTACCGGGGCGTTTCGCCGAGCCTGCCTTGCTGTGTTGGGTGGCGGCTCGTAATTGACAAAAACATCATCCTGATTCGAGGAAAAACGCGTGGACGAATCATCCGCAAGGGCTGGGGATGATGCCGTCATGCCCCACGCAAGGAGGAGCGAGGTGAAATAAAGTAATGGTCGTGGAGGAATCCTGTTCATCATGATCGGCATGTCTCCTTATTGACCCAGGTCCTGAAGGATGCGCCGGACGGTGCTGCTGTACCGGCCATTGGGTTCCAGTGAGAGAACCTGCTCCAGATGGATGATGGCATCATTGGGGCGATCCAGTTCAAGAAGGATGGAGGCGGAATTGTAATGCCCGGGGACGTATTCAGGCATCAACGCCAGGCCCTTCTTGTAATAGTTCAGTGCCTCGACAAACTTGTCCACATCGTCCTGTTCCGCGGCAATTTTGTGGCTGTTGAGGGCCTGCTGAAACATGGTCGTGGCATTTTCCGGCCTCCGTCCCTCCGCTTGTGGATCCAGGATTTCCTCGAATGTTTGGGCGAGACCGTCGAGGGTCTGGAACTGTTCCAGGACGACCTGGCGCTGGCGATGGAGGGCGGAACGCATGGCGGCCGTGAGGCGGCGTGCCTGTCCATGGGCATCCTTGGATTCCTGGCGGATGATGTCTATTTCGCTATTAAGAAGCCCCGTCTCGTGGTCCATGCGCTGGTTCAGCTCGCTCCTTGTGCTTGCAAGATCCTCGCTGAGCCTTCTGTCTATACGTTCCAGGTCGGCCTGAAGCTGGGTGCGCATGTCGTTGAGCTCGGTTCGCATTCTGCTCACGGATTCCGTGAGGCGGTTTTCCAGCTGGTCCTCCAACTGTTGGCGTGCGCGTGTCTGGCTTGCATCCCTTGAGGAGATGTCCGAGGCGAGCTCCGAGCGGGCCTGGGAGATTTGATTGGCGAGTTGTGTGTTTTGGTTTCCCTGGTTCGAGCGGAACTCCTGAAGGTCCCCCTGCACCTTGCCGATTGATTCATCGGTTCTGGACCGATGGGTGGAAATTTCGTTTCTGAGTTCCTGACTGATCCTGTTATTTGATGCGACGAGGCGCTGCTCCAGTTCCTGAAGGCTTTTGTTTGTGGCGCATCCCCCCAGAAAAACCAGCAGAATGCAGGCGAAAAATGGATAAGTGGGTGCTAATGGGTTAAAATTTCTCATGACTCCAGCTCCGGTATCGAGTGTTCCCCAGATCATAGTGAGGGAGGGCACGGGGGAAAATGGTGGTTACCCTTGTCAGTTGCCAGCTTAATTTGGGTGTCAACGGACCATGCAAGTAGAATTTCCCCCATTGGGCTCTTTTTCGGGGTGACGATTATGGTCGGGTGCAATTTTGCCATTGCCAACGGTGGTGGCTTTAAAGCCTGCTCTTCGTTGGAAGGAACAGGGTTGGCGTGATGCCCCCTGAATTCCAGCCAGCCGCCAATTAAAGGCGGCTCATTGGCATAAGAGATTTTTCGAATCGACATCTGAACTTTTGAGTTCATCCCTGATGGTTCCCACAACGTTTTCACTGCGCCCAGCGCCCCTGCCGGGCGGGGGAAACGGACTGTGTAGCTCCAGCCAAAATATCCCCAAAGGTTTACAAAACCCACATGATCGATCGTATCCTCGTGAACAGAGAGGAGTGCGAGGTTCGCGTCGCGTTTCTCGAAAAAGACACACTCGTTGAACTTCACACCGAAAAATTTGACGAACAAACCATCGTAAACAATATCTACAGGGGGCGCGTCCAGGATGTTGTCCCCGGCTTGCAGGCTGCGTTTGTCGATGTTGGCCTGGAGCGCAATATGTTCCTCCACTTCATGGACATCCGCCCCGAGTCCCTCGTCCTGAGCGCGGAGGATCAGTTCGCCGCCATGAAGCAGGCCAGCGAAAATCCCCTCCCCGGGCGCATTGAACGTCGCGGAAGGCGTCCCCGTCAGGACCCCAGCCAGCCCCAGGCCGAATCGCCGGTCAAGAAGGGCGACGAAATTATCATTCAGGTGGTGAAGGACGAAATCGGCGGCAAGGCGCCCCGGGTAACCACCAACCTTTCCCTCGCGGGCAGGTACCTTGTCCTTCTTCCCTTTCCCAGCCAGGATGGTGGTGTCTCACGAAAGATTGCCATGGGGCAGGATCGCTTCCGGCTCAAGAAGCTGTTGGCGAGCCTGCGCACCTCCGAGCACTCCTTCATCGTTCGCACCGCCGGCCTCAGCCAGCCCGAGGAGGGCATCCAGAAGGATGCGGAAGCCCTTGAGCGCCTCTGGTTGTCGATTCTCGAAAAGTACAAGGCCATCGGTGGCCCCGGCCTCATCAACAGCGACGACAACCTGATTACCCGACTTGTCCGTGATGCCTTCCCGACAGAATTCGACGAAGTTGTCTGTGATTACCCCCGCGATGGGGAGGAAATCCGCACCATGCTCATCGACCACATGCCCGGCGCGAAGGATCGCGTTCGGTATTGGGAGGGCGTTGAGAACATCTTCGACCATTACGGTGTGGAAAAGCAGATCCAGAAGGCGATGGATCGGAAGGTGTGGCTCAAGAGCGGTGGTCACCTGATCATTGACGAAAACGAGGCCCTCACCGCCATCGACGTCAACACGGGGCGTTTCACCGGCCGCAAGGAGCAGGAAAAAACCAGCCTGAAGACGAACATGGAGGCCTGCGAGGCCATCGCCCAGCAGATCCGCCTGCGCGACATTGGCGGTATTATCGTCATCGACTTCATCGACATGGTGAATCGCTCCCACCAGGAACGGGTTTCCGAGGAGCTCAAGCGCCACCTCAAGGGGGACCGGGCGAAGTCCGCCATCGGCAAGATTGGCGATTTCGGTGTCATGATGCTGACCCGCAAGCGTCAGCGCATGAGCCTGCAAAACCAGCTTTTCGAGGATTGCCCCTATTGCAAGGGAACCGGGCTGGTTCTTCTTCCCGACGAAATTTTCCGCCGCCTCAAATACGACCTCAAGCGCCTGATCAGCGAGCAGGACAACATCGGCGGCATTCTGGTTACCGCTCATCCCCGTCTCATCGGCGAGCTGACATCGCGGTTCAGCCGCGCCATCGAGGATCTTTCCGCCAAGGTCTGCGAAGTCTTCTACAAGGCAAACCCTGAATTTCACATGGAGGAGTACCAGGTCACTCCGATCCGAGGCGTCGAAGGGGAAGTCATTCGCCTCCCTGGCTCCCGGCTGGACGATGCTGCCCGTGTCCTTCCCATGGTTGACGCGGATGAAAGCCTGTTCTCGGGCGCCATCGCCGCGAGCAGGGCGGAAGCAGCCATTGTGGACGTCCCCGTTGCGGAGGAGGAGGCGCCCAGCGCTCCACCGCCCGCCGCCCGTGAATCCTCCCGTGACAAGGAGCAGGCTGAAGGGACCGGAACCCGCAAGCGCCGTCGCCGCTCCCGCCGTGATGGATCAAAAATCGATGAGGCAACCGTGGAGATTTCCGCGGAAGTCATCACCGCAACGTCCGCCACCGATGAGGATACGTCTGTTTCCGCCGCTCCCTCCACGGAATCCGAGGAGGAGGCAAGGCAGCGCAAGCGCCGTGAAAGCAGTGCCGAACGCCGTGCGAGGCGTCGCCGTGCGAAGGATCGCCGCCAGGATGATGAGCCCGGTTCTGAAGCTGCCGACTCGAAAGTCGTCGCGGTTGCGGAACAGAAACCTGCGCCCATGCCGATCTCCACAGGCCCGCTCAAGCTTCCCTCAAAGGCACGCGACCCGAAGGCGGATCTTCTCGCCGGTGTTCTTGATGAAATCGAACAGAACATCGAAACCCTGAAGACCACCCCGCAGAAGAAGACACGGAAGGCACCGGCCGCCAGGAAGCGTGGCCAGGCCAATGAAGAGAAAAAGATCGCCTCGGAAAAGGAAAAGAAGCGCCAGGACCTTGCCGATGTGTACGCTGAACTGGAGCAGGCCCTTGATTCCATCAATGCCGAATCCGGGGAGCAGAAGAAGGGCGGTTCCAAGACTGCTGCAAAAGGAGTGAAGTCAGAAACCACGTCCAAGGCGACTTCTGAGAAAAAGACAACCGGCCGGGGTCGCAAGAAGACCACGGTAGCAGCGGCGGAGGAAACGAAGCCGAAAGCCAAGACCACCAAGACGGTGAGCACGGCCAAGACAACGAAATCCAAGGCCAAGGCTACGGAGGGTGGCACAAAGGCGAAAGCCGCCACCAAGTCCACAACAAAGACCACCAAAGCCGCTGGAACCACCAGGAAGGCAACTTCGACGTCGGGTGCCAAAAAGGCCTCGACCACGGGGGAAACCAAGGCAAAATCAACCCGGGCCAAGGGTGGTACGAAGTCGACAACCACGAAGAAAGCCTCCACTTCCACGAAGGATACGGAAGCCCGGAAGTCGACCAGGAGCACCGCCAGCAAGGGCAGAAAAACCGCCGCATCGAAGTCGACGTCGAAAAGCTCCAAGGAGTGATGAGTCATGGTTGAATCCACGAAGAACAAAACTGAACTGGAAGAGCGCGCCGAGGATGCCGGATCCCGCCTGATGATTGGCTTTGTGATCGGCCTTATCCTCGCCGCCGCATCGACACTTGGCCTTTTCCTTACCAAGATCGATGCGTTTTTTCCCTGAAAACTGAACGCAGGTAGCACTTGAATCCTTCCAGGCAGGGCAGGACACGAGGCTGCCGCGGTTCCGGCATTGCAATCGCCAGAAGGGCATCAACATCCATCCCATGAAACACGCCTCAGGATCGGAATCGGTAAAAGGTGTTGATGGCCTGGTGGGCAGGAAAGTCCACCGTGTCCTCCTCGAAGGACGTGATGCCGGGGTTCTGGCCCCCTCAATCACCGAGGCAGGATTGGAAATCGTCACCGGGGAGGAACGGGCCGATTGTGTCGTCGTCCACGGTGGGGATGGATCCCTGCTTGGTGCGGACCGTGCCTTTCCGAATCTTCCCAAGTTTCCCGTGCGCCGCAGTTCCGAGGTGGAGAAGTGCCCCCGCCATCATGACAGGGAGGTCTTCCGAAATCTTGCCGAGGGCAGGGTAACGGAAACGCGCCTGCCCAGGCTGCGTGGCGAGGCGAAGGGGCGGGTTCTCCATGGGATCAATGATATTGTCTTTCACAACAAGCGGGTCACGGCGGGTGTTCGCTACCGGGTTCTCATTGATGGGGATGAATATGCCCATGAGATCGTTGGTGACGGGCTTGTGGCGGCAACACCGTTCGGGTCCTCCGCCTATTACCGGTCGATCACAAATTCGGTTTTTCGGGTGGGGATTGGCCTGGCATTCAACAACTCCACCGAGGTGGTGAATCACCTTGTGCTCTGTGATCGTTCCGTGGTTGAAGTGGAAGTGCTCCGTGGCCCGGCGGTACTTGCTGCCGACAACATATTGGATCCCGTCGAACTTTCACGCGGCGACAGGTTTTCCATTCGCAGTTCAAGGGAATTGGCGGTAATTTGGGGTCTGGACAACCTGCTCTGCCATGAGTGCAGGATGAAAGAGTCAGGGTTGCCTGCCGGCTTCAGGCATGTGTAGTCTGGTGGCGGGTGGAATCAGCGAGACAAACGGGATTCGGAACACAGGATGAACAACGTAGATATGACCTCTGAACTTCTCAGGCGGTCGCTTTCCCTGAGAAGCGGCAAGGGGAACATTGCAAATTGGGCCTCCGAGCTCGTTCAGGTTCTCGAGGAAGCAAAGTCGGACCACGAAGTCTTCGTATTCGGGATCAGTCGTGATCTCAAGACCCCCAATTATCTGTTGGGGACCAGTCAGGAAATGATTTTCCCCCCTCCGATCCGCATTACGATGACAAAGCGGACCGCCGATGTTTTCGTCGGCCACGGGAAGGTGGAAGTTCGCCTCATTTCGCAGGAATTCCCCATGAGCGTGAACTGCCATCCCGAGGGCGAGGAGCGGCAGATTCCCCTGAATTTTTACGAGGCCGTGTGCTTCGATTGCGGGGACATCTCCATCGTCCTTGGCCTGATTGTTCATGACAGCGACCTGAGCGAGTTTATGACGCAGCAGGAAATCGTCGACCTCCATCCGCTGATTTATTCCCACGCCATTCCCCTCTTCGAGCTTTTCCTGCTCCGTTCCCACGTCAAAAGGGCCGACAAGGATGTGAGCCTGCTGGTGAACCTGATGCGGGAAACGAATCCCGACATCGCCAAAATCCAGTTGGAACTGGAGTCCGCCCACGAGGAGAAAAAGGTTCTCGACGAGGATTTCGATTCGCCCACCAGCGACAATGAAACCTTCTCGGTTGCCTTTGTTCAATACCTGACACGGGAACTGGGTACCCACATTGCCGATGCCCGTCAGTACCTCCAGCAACTTGCCCAACAGGGGCCGGATGCGCGGCGCATTGCCAACTCGGTTCAGCGGGGTGTGGCGATGCAGCAGAACATCCTGCGCAATATCCACAATCTTGCGGCGCTGGCGAACCCGGAGGTCCGTCCCCTCGAATCGACCTGCTCCCTTGCCGAGCTTGCCGGCCGCGTTCAGTCCTCCGCCCTGCGCCTCGCCACTCCGTACCAGTTGACCGTCAACCGCGAGGACAAGGTTCAGGACATTACCGTCAAGGCCGACCTTGAAACCCTGGCCAAGCTCATCGACCGCCTCATTGAGTACATCGCGGCAAGCTGCATGCAGGGGACGATGTGGATTCGCATCCGAAGCCAGGAGGAATCCCCGGTGGATGGATGCGCCACGCTGGAAATCGAGGACACCGCCCATCTTCCCGAAAGCTTCCGCCCCGAGGAGCTTCTCGACTCCTCCGAATATCTTGCCTCGAAACACCCCCGCCTCACCAATGGTGGTGGGGTGCTTTACCAACTCCTTACCCTTTATCTGGAAAAAACCGGCGGGCATTTCCGCCTTCACCCCGGCAGGAGCGGGGGGCTGGTGACCGCCTTCCTCCTACCCGTGGTCAGCGAGGAAAAATTCAGCCTCCTCAATGAGGACGCCGTCCTTCATGAAAGCCAGGAAGAATCGATCAAGCTCGCAACAAGCGAAGAACTTGATACCTGAAGCGACAAACTCCCCAGGATCGGGAAGGGTCTTTTGGTTGGAAGTCGTGAGATGGAATCCCCTCGCACCGGAACGGCCGGCTGGCTCGCACAAAGGAAGACAACAACAATGAATAAGCTCTTCTTCTCCCTGGCACTCATCCCCATGCTGGTCCTGACCGTGGGATGCCGCTACAACATTCGCGATATTGACCCGGACACCCCCGGGCGCGTTCGCAGCATTGGCCCTGAAAGCCAGGACGTGACGGCAGTTGCGGAAAAGGTGGCCGAATCGATCCTGACAGCACCAAGTGTCCAGTCAATCCCCGGGCGCCCCACCATCGCCATGCTCCCCATGGTCAACAACACCGAGACCCCCTTCAACCAATCCATCTTCACGTCCCGTGTGGAATCCAGGCTCGTCAACTCGGGGCGGTTCCAATTTCTTGCCCGTGACCTTCAGGATGACATCCTGGCAGAACGGCTGATGAAGCGCGAAGGCGAGGTGGATTATGATCCCAACCTAAGAACGCCGGCACTGATGGGCGTGGATTATTTCCTCGTGGGACGAGCCGACGGACTGCGCATTGCAAGCCGCCGCGGCCAGGCCCAAACCATCGAATACAGCTTCAAATTAGTGGATGCCGAGACCTCGTTGGTAATTTGGCGGGAAAATCACACCGTGGCGCGTGAAGGGCGTGATGATCTGATTTATCGGTAAACACCTTGTGTTTTGGCCCAGTTCCGAGGTTTTTTCAGGGTTGAAATCCCTTGATTGTCAGAATCACGATTTCCCCGCCGACAAGGTCTTGCACCTCCGGCGGGGTTTTATTATGCATATTGGGTCTGTCATGACTTGGGCCTGTTCCCGCAGGCCTCTTCTTTGGCGAACTTGTAGTGGCGCAATATATAGACCCCCGCATCTTCCCAAACTTCAGGGTGGGTGTATGTGGCATCCCATGAATCGGAATCACTTGGACGAAGATGAAACCAGTTGCCTTCTGCTTTATTGGAGAACGGGGAAAGCCTGTCACCAAGGTTTTCACCGAGCCATCCATTTCAATTGGTCGTTCCCGGGATAACAAACTCTGTTTTCCCAGCACCCAGACGGATCTTCTTTCACGTTACCACGCCGTTCTGGAGTGGGTTGGCGAGGATGAACTTCGGCTGACCGACCTTGGAAGCCTCAATGGCACCCACCTCAACGGAGTCCTTGTGGCCGAGGCCGTATCCCTGCAACCGGGCGACAATATTGTCATCGGTCGGGATATTACCCTTCAGGTCCATTGGAAGCGGGATTCCCCCTCCCCGAAGAGACCGGCCAACGTCAGCCAGTTACTTTTCCCCCTCTGTTTTGAGGAGGAGTTGCGTCGTGAATTTGACACCTTCGAGAAATACGCCGAGGGAGCCCACGGCTCGATCTGGCGAGCATCAGGGCCGGGTTTGAAGGGGTGGCGTGTCATCAAGACACTCCACACCGAGTCTGAGTATCAGGAGGGTGACACCAGCCTCCAGCGTCGCCTCGAACGATTTCGTCGCGAGGGAGAAATCCTTGGTTCCTTCGCGCGGACTTCTGGGGTGTACGTCGTTCGTGCCCACCAGACCGGTATCTCCACCACCGGTATCACCTACATCGTTATGGATTATGTGGATGGTGTTACCCTTCGGGACATGATCCTGGACGAACATCCCATCGATATCCACTCGATACTCGGCTGGTTTTATGACATTGCCCATACGATCAAGTGCGCCCATGAGTACAACTACACCGATCAGGAGAGCGGGAAGACCTCCCGTGGCATCATCCACCGCGATGTGCGCCCATCAAATATCCTCATCGAGAATATTTCCAATCACGCCCTTCTTTGTGATTTCGGAATCGCTGCCTTCGAGGAAGGTGGTGCCCGGCTCACCCATTCCCAGGATATGGTCTCCCACCTTCACCACACCCCTCCCGAGACGTTCTTCAACCGAAGCATTGGAGTGAATTATGATCTTTGGGGGTTGGCAGTGAGTTTTTACCTCGCCGTTTCGGGAATGGTTTTTCCCTACGAGGGACGCAGGCCCCAGGAACTTGAGGACAATATACGCCGGGGCAAGCTTCGTAAATTGGAAACGCATCGGGGGGATATTCCACCCCATGTGGTTACCCTGGCGACTGACTCCCTTGCCTTTGCTCCTGAAAACCGTCCCCTGATAGGTGATTGGGTCGAGACATTGAAGCCATGGGCGCGGGAACCGTCCGGGACGGCACGGGTGCGCGCACGGAGATAAACCAGGCTCAGATGACGAACTTGGTTCCCTCCACCTCGGAAACCTTGCGGTAGATCTCCTCCACGTCCTCGAAAACCTCGTGGTAAATCTCATACTGGTAGGATGTATAGCGCCCCTCCCGGCTTTCCTTGAAGGTCACCCGCTGGATTGACTCGTGGGTGACGACGGAGGTGATGGCCTCCTCCAGGTGGGCATGATAGCGCGGGGTTGCCTCGCCGATGAAGCGGTAGGAAACCACCCCGGGCAGGTCATATTGCTTGCGCATGAAGTCGCGATTTTCAAAGACGTCCTTGGCCACTTTGGATCCTTCCGAAAAAAGAAAGGGGCCGGTGGGCGAGATGATGCCGCAACCGACCCCGTTGTTTCAATTGGAGCAAGAATGAAACCGCCGGTCAACCAGCCGCTTTCTGTTCCTTCTTTGCGGTGGACTTGACATGGAGTTCCTTCAGCTGGTGGGGATCCACGTCCCCGGGCGCCCCGGACATCAGGCAGGTGCCCTGCTGTGTCTTCGGGAAGGCGATGACCTCGCGAATGGAGTCCACGCCAAGAATCGACATCAGGCAGCGGTCGAACCCAAAGGCAATGCCGCCGTGGGGCGGTGCGCCGTATTGAAGGGCATCGAGAAGGAAGCCGAACTTCTCCTTTGCCTCCTCATCGCTGATGCCGATGGCCTTGAACAGACGGGCCTGAACGTCGGAGTTGTGGATACGAATCGAACCACCGGCGCACTCCTCGCCATTGAGCGCGAGGTCGTAAGCCAGCGAGCGCACTGATCCCGGGTCGCTCTCCAGCTTGTCGAGATCCTCGGGGTGCGGTGCCGTGAACGGGTGGTGGGCCGGGTGATAGCACTTCGTCTCCTCGTCGTACTCAAAGAGGGGGAAATCCACAACCCAGAGGAAATTGAACTTCGACTTGTCGATGAGATCGTGATCATGGGCGATCATGAGACGAAGCCGCCCCGCCATTTCCAGAGCCTTCCGTTCCTTCTTGTCGGCGATCATCAGAAGCATGTCACCGGGCTTCATGGAAGCCTTTTTGGCGATATCGTCGAGGGCCTCGGGGGTGAAGAACTTCGCGATGGAGGAATCCATTTTCCCCGCCTCGTCCATGCGGAACCAGGCAATGCCACGGGCGCCGGTCTCCCGCGAGGCGCGGTTCTGAAATTCGCCGCCGGGCTTGAGGGCGGTGTTGCTGTACTGGGCGGCGCCCCCCTCGTGGACGATACCAACGATGGAACCACCGTCCTCCAGGATGGTGTTGAAGATGCCGAATTCCGTCCGGCCCTTGATTTCCTGGCTGAAGTCAATCAGCTCCATCCCAAAGCGGGTGTCGGGCTTGTCGCTGCCGTAACGCTGCATGGCCTCGGCGTAGGGCATGCGGGGGAACGGGCGGGGGAGGTCGATGTCGAGGGTTGACTTCCACATGGCGGCGGCAAGGCCCTCCATGGAGGTGATGACATCGTCGACATCAACGAAGCTCATCTCGATGTCGATCTGGGTGAATTCGGGCTGGCGGTTGGCGCGGAGGTCCTCATCGCGGAAGCAGCGGGCGATCTGGAAGTAGCGGTCGAAACCGCTTACCATGAGGATCTGCTTAAAAAGCTGGGGCGACTGGGGAAGGGCGTAAAGCATCCCGGGGTGAAGGCGCGATGGAACAAGGAAGTCCCGGGCACCCTCGGGGGTGGGCTTGCCAAGGATCGGTGTTTCCACCTCGACGAAGCCGGTGTCGGCCAGATAATCGCGGCACGCCTTGAAAAGGGTGCTGCGAAGCATGAAATTGCGTTGGAGATCCGGGCGCCGAAGGTCGAGGTAGCGGTGGCGCAGACGGAGCTCCTCGCTTGTTTTGCCGTGCTCGTCGATGCGGAAGGGGAGCGGCTCGCAGCGGTTCAGGATCTTGAGTTCGGTGACGGCCATTTCCGTCTCGCCGGTGGGGAGGTTCGGGTTTGTCGAGCCTTCCGGACGGCGCTCAATCGTGCCCCGCACGGCAATGACGTACTCCTCGCGCACGGCGTGGGTCACCGAGACAAAGTGGGTGTTGGGGATCTCAAAACCGGCCTTCTCAACGATGGAACGGAGGGAATCGGAGTCCGCCGCGAGGACTGCTTTTGCCTTGTCCACCGCCAGATAGCGGGCGCGGTACTCATTCCCCTCCTTCGGTTCCCCGCCGTCGGGCCAAATGTTCACATCGCCCTTGGCAATGGACTGAAGGGTGAAGCCGGGTGTTTCCACGGCGCGCAGGGCACTCACCAGTTCGCCGTGGGGCTTGCTCCACTTCAGGGTGATATCCACGCCGATTTTCCGGTCATTTTCCAGGCTGTCAGGATTGATGCGCACCTGCATGAGCCCTTCGCGGTCGCGCAGGTCGATGAACATCAACCGGCCATGGTCGCGGCGACGGTGCACCCAGCCCTTCAGAATGATTTCCTGACCCAAATGGTCGGTGCGGACTTCGCCGCAGTAGCAACTTCTCTTGGAAAATTCCAGCGATGAGACAGACATGGTAAACCCGCTTCCGGTTCGGAATAAGCCCACGGCGAATCAGCCCATCGGTGACGGATACGCCAAGGGGACGGGCTTTATCGACAGGACCACCGGGGAGCGCAAGAGGGGAGTTGCACTCAACAGCCCCATCCGCCACCTCCAGGGGTTTCCAGGACGAGGCGTGTGCCTGCCTTCACCGGGGTGGTAAATGCCCCCGGCATTTCGATGAATGCATCGGCGTCGGGGTGTTTCAGGAGGTTGCGTCCCGGTTGGCCGTTTTCGCCACCGTCCATTCCCCAGGGGGCGCGCTTGCGGCGCTGGGTGAGCATGGAAAGCTCCACGGGCTCAAGAAATTCGATTTCCCGCCTGGCCCCGTCGCCGCCCCGGAATTTCCCTCCGCCACCCGATCCGCGGCGAATTTCGAAACGAATCAATCGCACCGGATATTGAAGCTCGAACACCTCGGGGTCGGTCAGGCGCGTGTTGGTCATGTGGGTGTGGACGGCGTCGCATCCGTTCCAACCCGGCCCGGCCCCGCTGCCGCCACACACGGTTTCGTAATATCCGAACCGCGCATTCCCAAAGGTCAGATTGTTCATGGTCCCCTGGCTGGCGGCGGCGGCATGGAGGGCGCCGAGGAGGGTGTCGACCACCCGCTGGGATGTCTCGACATTTCCCCCCACCACGGCGGCGCATTGCTCGGGGTCCTCATGTTCGGGGGGATTGAGGAAGCAGCGGGGGAGGATCACCTCCAGCGGGTCAAGGACCCCTGCGTTGAGGGGGATGTCCTCGCGGATGAGGCAGCGGAGGCTGTATAGAATGGCAGCAGTGACGATGCCACGATTGGCGTTGAGGTTGTCGGGGAGGACATCGCTGGTTCCGGTGAAGTCAATGCGTGCGGTGCCGTCGTTGACCTCGATGCGGACGGAGATGCGTGCGTCGTTGTCGTGGAAATCCTCGAATGTATAGACACCGTCCCCCAGGCGACGAAGGCAGTCCCGGGTCTTCGCAGCGGCGGCCTCCTGGATGTGAACCATGTAGGCGGCGGTTGTCTTCGTGCCGTATTGATCCATGAGACGTTCCAGCTCCGAAAGCCCGCGACGGTTGGCGGCGATTTGCGCCTGTATATCCGCAATGTTCTCGGCGGGGGAGCGGGAGGGATACGGCCCCGAACGCAGCAGTTCCTCCAGTGCGTCGAAGTGTTCCCCGTCCCGGTTGATGACGGCGAAGTTGCGAATCAGGACCCCTTCCTCGGCGAGATTGGTGGAATCCGGGGGCATGCTTCCCGGGCGCTTGCCGCCGATTTCCGCGTGATGGGCGCGGCTGGCGACAAAGAAGGCCAGGCCCCCCGATTCATCATGGACCGGGCTGACCACGGTGACGTCCGGAATGTGGGAACCGCCGCGCATGGGATCGTTGGTGACAATGACATCGCCCGGATCGAAGTGCTTTCGATCCGCAATGATCCGCTTCACGCATTCCCCCATGGAGCCGAGGTGGACGGGCATGTGCGGCGCATTGACCACCAGGTCGCCCTTCGCTGTAAAGATGGCACACGAATAATCCAGGCGCTCCTTCACGTTCACGGAAAGGGCCGTCCGCCGCAGCGCCGCCCCCATCTGCGTGGCGATTCCGGCAAGCTGGCTGTTGATGACCTCCAGCAGTGTCGGGTCGGCGACGTCATGATTCATCGTCGCCGTCGTGTCTATACCTGATGCCCCGACGCGGGCCAGTTCCAGATCCCCCCGGCTGCTTCGGCGGACCTGCCAACCCGGTTCCACCACCGTGACGCTCGTGTCCTCCGTCACCAGCGCCGGACACTCGACAACATCCCCGAATTTCATTTCTGTTCGGTCGATCACCGCCGTCCGAAGTTGCCGGTCTCCGAAGGTCACCATGGCGGAGTGTTTCGACTCGATGGCATTTGCTTGCCCATCATCGGTGACAGCGTTGGCTTCGGGTGGGCGTTCCCCGAGTTCCACGCGGAGTGAGACGACCTCGACCGTGCGTTGCGGGAATGTATATCCATACAGTTGCTTGTGGAGTTTCTCAAAGGCGGTGCGTAGATCGCCGTCGTCCGGTTCGGTGACAGTAATGGAGGTCCCCTGCCCCTTGAACCGCATGTCGGCGAGGCGGACCGGTTTAGCGAGTTGCCCGCCGGTGATGCCCTCCCGGGAAAGCTCCTCCTCAAGCTCCGAGGCCATTTCGTTATAGACGCGTTCAAGAGTTTCACGACTCCCTGCGTCGAGATCCATGACCAGCCCCCGGTCTGCAAAGCGGCGAATGGTGGCCGATTCCATTCCCCAGGCGCTCATGATTCCGGCCATGGGATGGATGATAATGCGGGTCATCCCCAGGGCTTCGGCAATTGCGGTGGCATGCTGGGCGCCCGCTCCTCCAAAGGCAACAAGGGCGTATTCCCGCGGGTCGTACCCCTTGGCAACGGAGATGCGCCGGATGGCCGCCGCCATGTGGAGATTCGCAATGCGGAGGTACCCCTCGGCAAGTTCCTCCGGTGTATAGACAGTTCCATTGGCGCGGCGGATTTCCTCCAGCCGCTCATCGACCCTGCGTTGGAGTGCATCGGTGTCGAGGGGGAATGGGAAACGGGCAGGGATGACACGGCCCAGGAGGACATTCATGTCCGTCACCGTGAGTGGTCCCCCCGCCCCGTAACAGGCAGGCCCCGGGTCCGCTCCGGCGCTTTCCGGGCCGACGGTGAGACGATATCCGTCAAAGCCGCAGATCGAGCCGCCCCCGGCAGCCACCGTCTCAATGGCGAGCATGGGCGCCACCAGGCGGACACCTGCCTTTTCCGTCTCGTGTTCGTACTCGAATTGCCCCTCCCAGCGGCAGACATCGGTGCTCGTCCCACCCATGTCGAACCCAATGGCGCGGGGATTGGCGGAAAGCTGGGCGACCCGTGCCACCGCGGTCACGCCCCCGGCGGGTCCACTGAGAATCAGGTCGCGTCCACTTGCAAGATCCGGGCTGACAAGACTTCCCGCACTCGTCACCAGGTGGAGGCGCGCCCCGGGGAGACCCTCCCGGATAGCTCGTGTATAGTCGCGAATTACCGGTGTCAGGTAGGCATCGGCGACCGTGGTGTCTGCCCGGGGAATCATTCGGGGCGTGCGGGAAACATCCGATGAACAGGTGATGGAATCGAAGCCCATGGCGCGGGCAATCTTCTCGACCTGCTTTTCCTGGGAGGGATTGCGCCAGGAATGGAGCAGGCAGATTGCCAGGGAAGTGACCCCCTGTTCCTGCAGCCCGCGAAGCCCCGCCGTCACCGCCTCCTCATCCAGCGCCTCCGAAGTTGCACCGTCGGGATCCATCCGGCAGGAAACCTCCAGCACCTGGCTGTATAGCGAGGTGGGCTTGATAATTTCCAGATCGAAGAGGCGTGGCCGATCCTGGTTTCCAATGCGGAGTAAATCGCCGAAGCCGCTGTTGATCACCAGCGCGGTGGGTGCACCCTTGCGTTCGAGGAGGGCATTCGTGGCGCGGGTGGTTCCAAGGCGCACCTCCACCGGCCCGACGGTCTCTTCGAGCCTCAACCCCATGGCCAGACGGATTGCCACGAGGGGGGCGGGAAGCCCGCAGGAAAGTTCGAAGCGGTGCCCTGCCACCTCATCGGACAGGGGCGATGCGAGTTCCAATTTCCCCGTGGGTTTGTCGAAACGGACAACCTCGATGGCGGCGTCGCCCCGGCCAACCCGTACCTTCCAGCCCTTGAAGAATTCCCGGGGATATGATTGGAGTGCGGGGTCCACAAGAACTCGCCCCGTGGACGTCCCATCGGCAATACCCTTCACGACGCCGGTGCTGAGGACCTTGATGACACGTTCCCTTCCCTCGGGATCGCGGGCGAGACAGTCGGTGAAGGTGCCGCCAACATCGATGCGAAATTTCCACGAGGAGGATGATTCGGTGGTCATGGGCTGATCCATCATGAAGGGTGTCCATCTGCCCCGGAGCAGGGGGGCAAAACAAATCGCAGGAGTGATGCTGGAGGGCCAATGGTTTGTTTGCTGAATGAGGGGGCGGAATGGTCAATTCGAGGACCTTACTTTTCCTTGAGGCGGGTAAAAGTTCGGGAAGTAATTGACCCCTGATTCGAGAAATCCCCAATGATCCGGACACCGACCGGTGTGAAAAAACTCTTGCCGCCAAGGGAAGAGTTGGCAAATCTATTCACTATTCAGATGTACCCGATACCCTCCACACAGGAGAAAAATCCCCATGAAGAAGTCCCTCACAGCACTTGTGGGCGCTTTCGCGCTCGCCGTCATGACCTCCGGTTGCCTTGTCGCCCCGGTAATGCCCCCTCCCGGCATGCTGTACACCGACTACAAGGCCCCGCTGGATTTTGACATGAATGCGACCAAGAATGCCACACGCCGTGGCGAGTCCGAAACCATGAGCATTCTTGGCCTTGTCGCCCTTGGCGATGGCTCCGTGAAGACCGCAGCCCAGAACGGTGGCATCACCACAATCCACTCCGCTGATTACGAATACTTCAACATCATCGGTGTCTATCAGCGCTACCGCACCGTCGTCTACGGCGACTGATCAGGAGATCCTCCATGAAGGTATTCCGAATCAACGCCCGCACACGGTTCATCCGCGCGATGACAGGTGTTCTGGCAATGGCTGCCATGGTTGTGGTGGCCACTGGATGCGGAGGGCGTTATGTCGAAGCCCCCGTCGTGCCTCCTCCTGGCGTTCTTTTTGCCCAGGTCAAGGCACCCCTCCAGCACCAGTTCTCCAATGAAGGCCAGGGTACTATGGTGGGTAACAGGACCGGAGAATCGGTCGCTCATTACCTCCATATTCCCTTTTTCTCCCTTCCCTTGGAGTTTGGCTGGGGCGATGCCAGCATCAAGACATCGGCACAAAATGGCGGTCTCGATACTGTCCATCTCGCGGATTATGAGTTCTTCAACATTCTGGGAATCTACTCACGGACAACGATTATCGTCTCCGGCGACTGATCCCCAGCAATAACCCCCGACCATTAAAAGCTCCTCCGTCCCAGTGGCGGGGGAGTTTTTTTAATGTTCACAGAACGTGCGCTGGATTTGTCCACGGAGGGGTTGGGCATGAGAGCCATCTGTCCACGGAAACCACAGATATACACGGAAGCCCCGATCATTGTTCGGCGTTACATATAATGCGGGCTTTGAATTGGATCTTTGTATTGAAATGGATCCCTGCGATCACCCGGGAACCGTACACCCCGAAGGGGTATGGCA
>JAFIGB010000206.1 GCA_020831705.1 Candidatus Sumerlaeia bacterium
CTCCGACTCGCGCATGGTCCGGAATCCCAGCCAGAAGATCCCACCAAGGAAAGCGATATACGTCAGGGTACCTGCTAGTCCGGTTTCAGCCAACAGGTCCAGCACCCAGTTGTGGGCATACAAGGTAACATTGCTGATCCGGACCATGTGGTAGTCGGGGTTGCGGTATTCGGGAAAAACAATCCGGAAGCTCCCCGGTCCGGCCCCAAGAATTGGCTGGTCCTTAAAGATCGCCACGGCTCCGGAATAGATGAAATTCCTCGGCCCCATGCTGTCATCGAGATTGGCGAAATTTCGCCTCAGGTCACCCATGGTAAAGAACAGAATCGTTCCGGCCATGATCACGCCCAGGATTGCCATCACCCCAAGGTGCGGGACCTGGCGAACACGGGTGATCAGGAACAGACCGATGAGAAATCCCAATATCGAGAGGGGAAGGAATGTCAGCGCCGACTTGCTATACGTGGTGAAGATGCAGGCGATGGAGAAAACAATGGAAAGGCCGCAGATGATCATCCACACCACGGGCCGGGTGATGGAATCTCCCGTGGTCATGCGCCTGCGCATGTTCTGAAAAACAATCACGAGCGTTGCCGCGGACACGGGGAGCACCATCAGGAGGAACACACCGAAAAACTGCACATTGAGGATCGTGCTCAACATGCTGCGGTTGCGCATGAAGGTGAAGATCAGGTCGTGAAGGCGGTCGGTCTGGCGGGGAGGCTCGGGGTAGAACAGATTGTATATCGGCTCAAGGAGCCCCGCGTAATGAATCAGGCCGAAGGTCGTTGTGGAAAAGGTAATCAACACCCAGAACTTCAGGGAAAGCTCCAGCATGCGCCGGTTCACAACAACTCCCGAACCAAGCAGAACAAGGCCAAAGCAACTGATGTAAAACCCGAGAAATTCCCAGCCAACCCACTTAACGTAGGGCGCACCGGCAAGGATCGAAAGCAGGCAGGCAACAAGATACGACACATAGGGAATCCAGATCACCCGGGGTGGATTGGAGACTTCCCCCCTGACCCAAAGAACCGCCCAGGCAAGAAGGGAAAGGCCGCCGCCGATATACAGCCCGGGGATCTTGATGTCGTCCAGATTGAATGTATAGGCAGTCAGTCCGAAAATTACAAAGGCAACACTGAGACAAAAAATCAGAAACCCAACCAATATGGAAATGGAAGGGAGCTTTTCATCGGCCTCGTTGATGCGATGTTTTCTTTTAGGTTTCATCGGGATAGATGTCGTCCAGCCCCGCCATTCCGGGGAGAAATTCAACCCCGGTCACGGGGAAATGTGTCCTGCATTCCACGAGCACCTGATGAAGTAACTCGCCACTGCTCTCATGATACCAAACCCGGACACGCCCAACTCCGGGCTCATCGGATCGAAGAAGGAACTCGTTGTCATACCCCTCCAGGATTGCCGTCAAAAACGCGATCTCCGTCGGGGGCATCTGAAACCGGCAACACATCCAATTCATCGTATTCACACATCCGTTTCCCGGCCGACTGGAAGTCCCCACCCTGCTGATCAGGAAACCCTCTTGGGTGTCGGCGCCTCAAGGCCGGGCACCATGACCTCGCCGGAAAGGCGGGCCGCGCCATTCTTCCGCGACAGGAGGAGGTTCACCATCCGCTCGGTGGCCTTCACTGCGGCAAGGACCTGGTCGCTCCCAACGGCGCGGGTCTTCATGTCGCCTTCCCAGGTGATCGTCGCCTCCACCAGGGCATCTGAATGCCCCCCCGGCGGGATGTGAATCTCGAAGTCCTGGAGGCGCGGCAGATCGAGGGAAATCTCGGAGGCAATCTGCCGCATGGCATTCATGAAGGCATCATACCCGCCGTTGCCCGTGGCGATGGACTCGTGTTCCTCGTCGAAGAGCCGCACACGGATGCTCGCCGAGGGACGCATCTTCATCGTCGTCGTAATGACGCAACCAAGCACCTCGAAATCCTTCTTCTCCTGCATCGCAAACAAATCCGAAATCAGGAAGGGGAGGTCCTCCGTTGTGACGGTCTTCTTCATGTCGCCCAGTTCGACGATCCTGCTGAGGAGGGCCTTGCGCTGTTCCGGGGTCAGGTCGAGGTTGAGCTTCTCCAGGTTGAAGTCCAGGTTGCTCCGACCGGAAAGCTTCCCGAGTGCATAGACACGGTCACGGCCAAATCGGGAGGGCGAAAGCTTGCTTTCGTATAGATTGCCCTTCATGTCGCCGTCGGCATGAATGCCGGCCGTCTGTGTATAGACATCGTCGCCCGTGATCGGGGTGTTGGCGGCAATGCGCTTCCCGCTGAAGGCCTCCACGAGCTGACTGACCTCCTTGAGGCGTTTTTCATTCACGCCGCAGGAACGCTGGGAGTGATCCCCAAGCGAGGCGACAACCTCCGCAAGCGAGGCATTACCGGCCCGCTCGCCCAGTCCGTTGACCGTGACATGAACGCCGGCAACACCAAGGCGTGCCGCCATGAGCGTATTCGCCGTTGCCAGGCCGTAGTCATTATGGCCGTGGAATTCAAATTTTCCCGTGGGGAACTTTTCAAGCGTCTCCCTCACCACACGCTCCACCTGATGGGGGGAAAGAATTCCCAGGGTGTCGCAAAGGTGAATCCGCTCGAAGGGCCATTCCACGCATTGGGCCAGCATCTCCCAGACGTAGTCCGGCGACAGAAGCGCGCCGTTGGACCAGTCCTCCAGGTAGATGCTGGGCGTGACGCCCTTTTCCACCGCATAATTAATCGTCTTTTCAATGTCGGCAAGATGCTGGGAAAGTGTCTTGCGAAGCTGCCCTTCGCAGTGGGCACGTGACCCCTTTGTCAGCAGGTTCATCCGCCTGCAACCCGCATCGGTCAACCAATCAACCGACATGGTGTGATCCACAAAGGAGAGAACCTCCACGGAATTGCCGAAGCCCTCCTTGTGGGCCCACTCCATAATCCGGGCGAGGGATTTTTGTTCCCCGCTGCTGACCCGGCAACTGGCGACTTCAATGCGATCGACACCCACCTCGGAGAGAAGCTTTTGCGCCACGAGCAACTTCTCCATCCCGGGAATGGACACACCGTGGGTCTGCTCGCCATCACGCAACGTGGTATCCATGAGGTGGATGGGAAGATTAGTGGAATTACTTTCCTGATTGTCAGACATGGGTAGAGACTCCGTATGGGTCGCCCGGAATGAGTCACTCGGGTGGGTAAGCCCCGGTCAAGAGGCGAAAAGTAGTTTGATGCCCCGCAGACAGGGCAATCAATCCCATTTTTCCGGCATTTGGAATTCGCAACCGTCCGATCCGGCAGCAATCCCTCAACGGCGTCTCCGTTTCCTCCCCGCAGCCATCGCCAGCAGGGCCTTCCTCTCCTCC
>JAFIGB010000211.1 GCA_020831705.1 Candidatus Sumerlaeia bacterium
CCCACGCCCACGCCGACTCCCACACCGATTCCAACCCCGGAACCGACTCCCGATCCGACACCGACACCGACACCGGAACCTCCCGCTGTTGTGGCTGAAAGAACACCCGACCCGACCCCGACTCCGGTTCCACCAATTACCCGTGAGCCCGAGGTTGAGGAGACCGTCCAGACTCCGGTTGCGACACCGATTCCGACCGAGACACCCGTAGCCACACCAATCCCGACGGCCCCTCCTGCAGTGGAAGTTTACGAGGAACCCGACGCGGCGGAAGTCTCCATCGATCGCTCCCCCCAGGAGCAGCAGCGTCTTGAGCGTGAGCGTCGCCAGCAGGCACGTCGCGCCTTCGAAGAGGGTGTGACCCTTTACCGTCGTGGTGACCTTTCCGGTGCCCGTCAGCGCTGGGTGGATGCCCTTGAAATTGATCCCGACCTGGCTGATGCACAAAGCTACATCGCCAACACTGAAGAGGAATACAACCGTCTCCGTGCCCGCGAGGAAGCGAAGATGGACTTTGAGCGCCGCGAGGCGGAAGCCCTCGAAAAGCTCGACACGCTGATTGTCTTCCAGACAACACAGCCGACGGCCCTTTCCGAGGTTCTTCAGACCCTCCGCTGGTTCTCAGACATCAACTTCGTCGTCGCCGGTGACGTACGCGCCAATGTGGAAGTTGCCTTCGATGACGAACCCCTCAAGAACGTCCTCGATTACCTGCTCCATCCCATTGGATTGCGCTGGGAGCGTCGCCCCGGAACCAGCACGGTGATCATCTCCCCGGATCTGCGCACGGAAGTCTTCCAGGTTCTCCCCGAGCAACTCAACACTGTTGATACCCTGATCAAGGACGGCGTGATTCCCCGCCTGCTTTACGGACAAACCGGCGAGCCCATTCTGGCCGGTCAGGAAATCACCACTGATGCCCGGACCAGCATGGTCATTATGACCGACTCCGAATCCAACCTTGAGAAGTTCCGTCGCTTCCTTGAAGGCCTGAGGGGAACAACAGCGGTTCAGTTGGTCTTCGAAAGCTTCGAGATCGACCAGTCCAAGGCCCCGCAGGTCAAGGCCCTCCTTGATGCCATCCTGCGTGCCGACGACGACGCTCCCTACAACACCGAGCGCAAGCTGATCCTTGAAGGCAGCACCCTCATTCTCAAGGACACCGTCGAGAATATCCAGAAGGCCCGTGAGATCCTCCAGAACGAGCGCTTCCTCAGCCGCTTCTACAAGGATGAGATCAACGTCAAGACATGGAACCTCACTCCGGTTCTTGGCTTTGAAAACAACGATGACCTTGCCAACGCCTTCGCTGACAACGTCGTCCAGGTTGTCTCGACCCTCCTTTACTCCCGTGAAGGTCGCTCCCGCGCCGAGCGTGACAGCCGTCGCCTTTGGTATGACCGCGCGACACGCCAGCTGACCATTACCGATTATCCGGACCAATTGGAGAAGGTGGAAACATACATCCAAAGCCTTCCCCAGATTCGCACCCGTCGCCAAAGCAAGATCTTCTTCCTCGAGTGGGCAACCGCCTCCGAGATCACCAACGATATTGAGTCCTTCCTTGGCATCACGCCAACGACCGGTACACCCGGTGACGCGACGACCGACGAGGTTACACGCAGTCTCCGTGTCCAGCAGGACTTTGACTTCCGTGGCGCCAACTTCCGCGTGACACGCGTCAACGAGAACGACGTCAACGACCCCAACGATGACAGCGTGGAGCTTGTCGTCCGCACGGGTCAGTCGACCCAGGAAGTCACCATCGTCCAGTTCCGTTCCGAATTCATCGACGACTACGAAATCATTGCCGAAGACATTCGTCCTTCAAGCACACCCGGTGAGGGCCGTGCCCGCCTCACATTCCGTTATGTTCCCGAACGTGGCGGCGGCGGTGGTGGTGCCGGCTTTGACGGGGGTGTCGGACCCGCCCAGCAGCAGCAACTCGAACAAGAAGCTGCTCAAGACCGTCAGGCCGAGGTGGGCGTCAACCTGGTTGCCATCGAGCAGCTCAACGCTCTGTTCGTTGAATACGACAACATCGAGGACCTCCGTGATATCGAGGAATGGATTCGCATCCTCGACATCCCCACACTGCAGGTTTCCATCGAGATGAAGTTCGTCGAGGTCATCACCAACAAGGTGAAGCAGTTCAAGCCTGACTTCGTCTTCGGCGACCTGACCCGTGGTCTCAACTTCGATGAGTCGGTCCTTCGTGGCCGCTTTGCCCAGGATCGTGATGCCTACGATACACCGTTCGATCCGCCTTCACAGACAGAACACAGCGCCAACCTTCTCCATGGTGCCACCGTGTTTAACTTCATCGCCAGTGGTGGTAATTCGCCGATGTCCTTCTCGCTCCGTGCCCTTGAGGCCCAAGGCGTGATCAACGTCGTCAACGGCGCAACAGTCACCACGCTGAACAACGAATCGGTGGAATTCACCATCGAGCGTGAATTCGGTATCCGTCGTCCGCTGGATGGTGCCCAGGGTGGCGGTGACCAGGATCAGTTCACCGCGGTTCCGAGCCTCCGTCCCATCGACGTCAGCCTTGACGACATCAACGTCACCGTGGCCGGCAACATCACGATGAACCTTGATCTTGAGTTCGTGGACTTCGATCAGAACCTCGGTCAGTTCCTTGCCCTCCAGCCCGCTGCCGCCGTTGCTGCACCTGGTGCCGGTGCTGCCGCAGGTGTGGGTGGTGCAGCTGGTGCTGCTGCCGTTCCCGCAGCCACTCTGGCCTCGCCCCGTGCCCTCGTGCCCAGTGGCGAGCTTGGTATCCTCCGCAAGACGATTGAAACCCGCGCACGTATTCGCGACGGGGGAACGGTTGTCATCGGTGGTTGGCGCAGCGAGCGCACCCAGTCGCTCCGCTCCGGTGTCCCCATCCTGCGTGATGTGCCCTTCATTGGTAAGTACCTCTTCGAGCGCTCGCAGGATTCCACCGACCAGATCGACCTGCTCATCTTCATCACCGGCAACGTGGTCCGCGACTAAGCAACCACCACCCGCCGTACCAATCGTTGACTTCGCGCCCCGGGTGTTCATGCTCGGGGCGCGTTTTTAATGGGCTCCACCCAACTGACCCAAGCGACCGGATATCGAACTCATGGCTTCAGAAAAGAATCGTCTCGTCCTCATTGACGGTCACTCCACCGTCCACAAGTCCTACCATGCGATTGGTGAAAGTCTCACCAACTCCAAGGGCGAGCCGACATCGGCGATATACCTCTTTCTCAACTCGTTCCTGAAGCTCTACCGTGAAATCGGCTTCCAGTACATTCTCGTCGTCTTCGATCCGCCGGGAGGATCGTTCCGGGATCAAATGTTCAAGGAGTACAAGGCCAACCGCCCACCAGCTCCCGAGGATCTCAAGCAGCAGGACCGCCGCATTCGGGAAATGCTCAAGCTCATGGGTGTGCCGATGTTGGAGTTGGCGGGATTCGAGGCCGATGATGTCCTGGCCGACCGGGCTTTGCGCGCGGTGGAGGCCGGGGGCGAGGCGTTGATATGCTCGGTGGACAAGGATCTCCTTCAGATCGTCCGCCCGGGAATTACCATCTATCGGGACCACCTGAAGAAGGTGGAATGGCTGGACGAGGAGGGAGTCCGCGAAAAGCTGGGCATTACCCCGGCCCAGGTTCCCGTCTATCTCGGTCTTGTTGGCGATACCGCCGACAACATACCCGGTGTCCCGGGGGTGGGGAAGAAGACGGCGGAAAAACTCCTGAAGGAGTACGGAACGCTGGAAGGCATCCTCGAGGCAGCCCCCTCCATCAAGCAGAAGAAATTGTCGGAGAACCTTCAACTCCATGCCGAGGCGGCTCGTCTATCCACGGAGCTTGCCACCCTGAACACGGATTGTGTGGAGGCCCCGTTTCAATGGGAGGATTTTGCATGGGAATACAAGCCGACACCGGCATTGCGCGACTTCTTCCGCGAGATGGAATTCCATTCCTTCGTCCGGGAAATGGGTGGGGACACCGTTGAGGAACGAAAGACGGATTACCGAATTCTCCAGTCCGAGAAGGACTTCAAGAAGTACATCAGCACGTTGAATCAATCGGAAATCATCGCCATCGACACCGAAACGACCGACCTTGATACCTTCACGGCAGACCTGGTTGGCATCTCCATCTCCCATGTGAAGGATCAGGGTGTCTATATCCCCATTGGCCATCGCAGCGATGAAAAGCAACTCCCCCTCGGTGTGGTCAGGGAGGGGCTGAATCCCCTTTTCAAGTCCCAATCCATCCGATGGGCGGCCCAGAACTGGAACTACGATTACAAGATTTTGAAGAAGCATGGTTTCGCGGTCGATGATGTCATCGTCGAGGACACGATGATTGCGGCGTATCTCCTTCAGCCCGATCGTCCCAGCTCACTTGGGCTCAAGCAATTGGCGCTCGCCCACCTGGGGATCCAGATGACCGAGATCACCGACCTTCCCATTGGCGATGGGGCTGCGGACCTTTTTGATGGTGGCGACGGAACCATGGCGTCCGTACCGATTGCCGATGCAGGGGAGTATGCCTGTCAGGACACCGATGCCACGTTTCAGCTCCACGAGAAGTTCACAGGATCCCTTGGCGAGCAGGATTTGATCGACTTGTTCCGCGATGTTGAGACTCCACTGGTGACAGTTCTCGCCGAAATGGAGCTTGAAGGGGTGCGCCTCGACAAGGACCACTTCCGCAATCTGGCCCGCGTGGCCGAGGAAAGATTGCGTGGCCTGACGGTGGAAATCCACGAGCTTGCCGGGGAACATTTTAACATCAACTCCCCGCGGCAGGTGGCAACGATTCTCTTTGAAAAGCTGGGCCTCAGCTCGGGGAAGAAGGGGAAATCGGGGGCCTACAGCACCGACGTGAGCGTGCTGGAGGGCCTGCGTCATGCCCATCCCCTTCCCGCCAAACTGCTGGAATATCGTGGTGTCGAGAAGTTGAAGAACACCTACATCGAGCCGCTCCCGGGGATGGTCCGCTCTTCGACGGGGCGTCTACACACGAGCTTCAATCAAACGGTCGCGGCGACGGGGCGTCTATCCAGCTCGAACCCCAACCTGCAGAATATTCCCGTCCGCACCGAGGAGGGGCGGGAGATACGCCGGGGTTTCATCCCCCGTGCAGACGGTTGGAAGCTCCTCGCGGCGGATTACTCGCAGATTGAGCTGCGCATCCTGGCCCATCTTTCCGGTGACAAGGCCCTTTGCGAGGCGTTCCGCACCGGCGGCGACGTTCATACCCTTACCGCCTCGAAAATCTTCGACACGCCCATCGACTCGGTCTCCTCCACCCAGCGTTCCCAGGCGAAGGCGATCAACTTCGGCATTATCTACGGCATGTCGGAACATCGCCTGAGCCGCGACCTGGAGATCACCCACGAAAAGGCCAAGTCCTTCATCACCGAATATTTCCGCGTGTATAGCGGGGTGAAGGAGTTCATCGAGGGAACGAAGGAGCAGGCCCGGGCTGATGGATTTGTGCGGACGCTCCTTGGCCGCAGGCGCTTCATCACCGATATCAACTCGCGCAACTTCAACAACCGGTCGTTCGCCGAACGTATAGCTGTCAATACGCCGATCCAGGGCACCAGTGCCGACATGATCAAGCTGGCGATGATCCGGGTGTTTAACCGGATGCGCCGGGAAAAGTTCGAGGCGAGAATGATCCTTCAGGTCCACGACGAACTGATCTTCGATGTTCCGGAACGGGAACTGGAGTCCCTTTCCGCCCTCGTGGTGGAGGAAATGTCCACCGCCCTTCCCCTCAACGTCCCCATCCATGTGGATGTCGAGGTGGGAAATAATTGGTCGGAGTGTTAAGGCCGTTCTCGAAGGGGAGATTGGATCCTCTTCGGTCGTGCGCCATCATCCGGCCTCTTTTATCGCAACCGCCGCCGCCCCATACCCAACTCCCTTGACCGGCATTGAGTCCCGGTAAAGAGTGGACTTTCGGATTCCCTTCCTGAATGACTCACCGTCCGGTTTCTGTCGGTAACTCCAATGAAGACCCCCACATCACAACAGACACTTCTCCTCTCCCTCCTTCTGGGGGGCGTGCTCGTTGTTGTCTTCCTGCTTGTTCTGCCGCGGGACCGTACCCCCACCCAGTCCGGGGGATCGGTGGTTTCCGATGTCGCTTCAGAAGGCGCACGGCCAGCCAATGTTGCCTTCGAATCGTGGGAAACCGAGCGGGCCGGTGCGGAGGCCTTCCTGATCCAACCCGACGATTCCACCGCCACCGCGCTCCCTGACACCCTCGATGACAAACTGGATCCCGAAGGGGAACCCGCCAATGGCGTCGACGGCGAGGCCCCCACGACCGTGGAGCCCGGCGATGGCGATACGACCCCCACCCTCACTGATGGTTCCACCAGGACAAATGGAGAAGGTGAACGGGCCACGGAGGGGGACGACCAAACTGCTTCCGCCGACGGCACCGATGACCCTCAAAATGGGGAGGGGGAACTGGCTTCCGGGGAGGATGGCAGGTACCACTCCGATGGCCGCTCCCGTGACCCCCGCGAGGGAACCGCAACGATTGCCGGACGGGTCCTCAGGGGCGATGAACCGATCGACAATGCCTTCCTGCGCCTTGTTCGGGAAGGCGATACCTCCATGAACCTCCACACCGGAACCGATCCGGAAGGGGTCTTCATCTTCCCTGACCTTGAATCGGGTGTCTGGGTATTGACTCTTGTGGATCCCCCGGCACCGAGTAACTTCCGACGCCTTGACCTTGAACCGGGGGAGCAGCGACTGGAGGAGGATTTTCTGGTTCCGAATTACCCAAGGGTTCAAGGCGAGGTGCTTGACAGGGAGTCCGGCGCCATGATCGGCGGTGCCCATGTGGATGTCTATCGTGGCGCGAACCTCCTGGGGTCGGTAACCTCCGGATCTGATGGCGCCTTCGAGCTTCCTCCACTGGAGCCGGAAACCTACAAGCTGGAGGGAAATGCAACCGGCTATCTCAAGGGTGAACAGACCTTCACCATTCCCCCCGGTGGTGAGCCTCCCCATGTGTTTCTCCGTCTGGATTCCGCGCCGAACATTGAGGTTCTTGTTCTTGGGGACGGTGGTCCCCTTTCAGGGGCTCAGGGTGCCCTCTTTGGAAGTGCTGTCTTCGGGGATGGATATGCCGCCCAGGGGTCCCGTTCCACCGGCGGCAATGGACGGTTCACCATCGCCCTTCCCACCTCTCCCGGTCTGGGGAGTTACCGGGTCGGGGCATGGCGCGAGGGGTATGTTCCCGGGTACAGCGCCTCCATGGCCCCCTACACCGTTCCGGAAAATGGTCCCCTGACGATCCAGCTCAACCGTGGTGGGTCGATTAGCGGCCTTGTTGTCGACGAGGAGGACGAGACACCGCTTCCCGGGGTGGAGGTTGCCGTCACCGCCGGGTTCTCCCAGTCAGCAGGCATCCTCCAGCGCCTCAGTATTCCCTACCCCTCCACCACGACGGATGCTGAGGGGCGCTATGAACTGGGAGGTATTGAACCGGGCCCGGCCACCGTGACCTTCTCCCTCCAGGGGTACCACGCAGCAACCCGTTCCTACACCGTGACGACGGGGATGGTGAACGGCGGGACCGTGGAGCTGGAGCCTTCCGACAAGGAGACCGAGGGTCGGGTCGCGGGGATTCTTGTCGACGAAATGGGCCGGGGCATTCCCGGACATGGTGTACATATTCGCCACGTTGGATCAGGGAGGATGTGGGAATCCAGCACCTCTTCACTGGGAAATTTCTCCTTCGAAAATGTCGAGGAGGGGAACTACATCCTTTTCACCAATGGATCGATGCTCCGTGGCGATGATTTCATGACCATGGACCAGACATACCCCTTTCTGAGCTCGGGCGGGGGGACAACGACGCTCATTTACGACCTGACCCAGTCGATTCGCCTGCGCGTGGTGGACAGCGCGGGTCAACCGGTGCGGCGATATACCGTGGGCCTGATCCTTCGTGAGGAAGGGAACCTCGGCCATGGGGGTCGCCGGGAAAGCTTCGGTATGGCCACCCAGCGCCAGGTTCAATCATCAGACGGGCGTGGTTTCATCCAGCATCTGCTTTCCGGCCGGGTGGAGGCGCTGACGATCCAGGCCAATGGTGCCACGAAAACACTTTCCGGCATGCGTACCCCCGTGGGGAGGACCCTTGACCTGGGTGATGTGGTTCTGGAGACGGGGGGAACCGTTGTGGGGCTTGTGGTGGATGGGGAAACCGGGAACACGCTGCCGGGGGTTTCCGTCCGTGCCGAGGCCCCGTTTGGCGCTCCGTTGAGCCATCCTTTGGCGAGTTTACCCCTTACAACCGTGACTTCGGGAGGGGGAATCTTCGAATTGCGGGGTGTTCCGGCAGGGGAGTTCGACCTGCGTCTCTCCAAGGGGGGGCACGTTGATATTTTGGAGCCGCTGGTGATGGAGACCGGCGAAATACTGGATGCCGGGACGTTTGTCATGGAGGGTGGCGGGTCGTTTAGTGTGCTGGTGCTGGACGGAAATGGGAATCCTCTTGGTGGGGCTCGGGTTATTGTGGCAGGGATTTCGCTCTACACAGATTCAGAGGGAAGGAGTCACAGCGACTCCATCCCCCCCGGTCTTCACACCGTGGCCGTTTCCCACCCCTTCTGGTCCAGCCAGTCCCGCTCGGTGGAAATTCTTCCCCAGCAGGAATCCTTCACCGAATTCCAATTATTGGATTGATGACGATGCCGGAAGGATCGGGCCGTAACACGGCGGGTGAACAATCGCTCATTCTGGGCTTGACCGGGTCACTGGGCAGCGGTAAATCCTTTGTATCCTCGTTGTTCACCTTGTGCCATGCGAAGGTCATCTGCGCTGACCAATTGGCCCGGGAGGCAGTGAAGCAAGGAACTGCCGCCTTCGAGGAAATCAGAAGAACCTTTGGCGAATCCGTGGTTGCTCCTGATGGAAGCCTGGATCGCCAGCACCTCGCCCGGATCGTTTTCCGGGATCCACCCAAGCGGAAAAAATTGGAATCGATCGTTCACCCCCATGTGAGGGAGCGTGAGTTGGAGTTGATCGGTCAGTACCGGGGGTTCCCCCTTGTCGTTCTAGACGTCCCACTCCTTTATGAATCAGGAATGGACGCCCATTGCCACAAGGTCGCTGTTGTTACCATCGGGGATGAGCAGCGAATCGAACGCCTCAAAAGAGATCGTTCCATGACCCGCGAGGAAATCGAGGAGCGCCTGGCGGCCCAAATGCCCCAGGAAGAAAAAGCAGGACGGGCTGACTTCCTCATCGACAATTCAGGAACGCGCCAGCAGACAGCCATGCAGTTAAACCAAATCCTCGGTCAGATTTTCCCCCATGGCCTCCCAAAGCCACTCCTACTCCTGCACGACAACATCCACACAGACCCCCACTGAAACAGCAGACAAACCCACCCAAAATTTTATTTGAAAGTTGGATCACATCCGCCACCACGGCGTTCGTATTCCATGAGAAGCAAACAACCTGAAAACCCAACCAACCAATCCAATTACTCTCTCAGAGGAGACCACCTGCATGCGTCGTAAAAAGTCCACTTCGGCCACCACACCGTCACAGCCTCCGGCATCGAATGCCCCCAATGGAAACGGTGGTGCTTCCGCACCAAGGCCCCGCAGGCGCAAGCGCGCCAACACCCCCAGCTCGCGCCAGCCCCTCCCCCCGGGAGTCGAAGCGGATTTTTATGACGGCTTCGGCGACGAGGATGATGATCTGGTCGAGGAAGGCGCCGAGGAAACCGAGGGCGAGGAGGAAGCCGCTCCCCGCGCTCCCCGCAAGCAACTTCCCACCATCGACCTTGGCCAGCTCAAGCGCATGTCCATGGTGGAGCTCAGCAAGCTCGCCTTCGACATGGGCGTCGACAATGCCGCAGGAATGCGCAAGCAGGACCTGATCTTCCAGATCCTGCGCCACAGCTCCTCCCAGGAGGGCGGCCTCCGCGCCAATGGCGTTCTGGAGATCCTCCCCGACGGTGGGTTTGGATTCCTTCGCTCGGCGACCTACAACTATCTCTGGGGCCCCGACGATATATACGTTTCCCCCTCACAGATCCGCCGCTTCGGCCTTCGCAAGGGCGACACGATCATCGGCACCGTACGGCCTCCCAAGACCGGCGAGAAGTACTTCGCTCTTCTCAAGGTGGAGAAGATCAACGACACGGATCCGCAAACCGCGAAGGAAAAAATCCTCTTCGACAACCTGACACCCCTGTATCCCAACGAACGCCTGAAGATGGAAACCGAGCGCAAGAAGATGACCACCCGTGTCATCGACCTCCTCACACCCCTCGGCATGGGCCAGCGCGCCCTCATCGTCGCCCCGCCACGCACCGGCAAGACGGTCATGCTTCAGGATATCGCCAATGGTATCACGGTCAACCATCCCGAAGTTGCCCTCATCGTGCTCCTCATTGACGAGCGCCCCGAGGAAGTCACCGACATGGAACGCACGGTCAAGGGCGAGGTCATCAGCTCGACCTTCGACGAGCCCGCCGACCGCCACGTTCAGGTGGCCGAGATGGTCATCGAGAAGGCCAAGCGCCTGGTGGAACATGGCAAGGACGTCGTGATTCTTCTCGACTCGATCACCCGCCTGGCCCGCGCCTACAACACGGTGGCCCCGCCGTCGGGCAAGGTCCTTTCCGGCGGTATAGACGCCAACGCCCTTCACAAGCCCAAGCGCTTCTTCGGCGCCGCCCGCAACATCGAGGAGGGTGGCTCGCTCACGATCATTGCCACCGCCCTTGTTGAGACCGGCTCCAAGATGGACGACGTGATTTTCGAGGAGTTCAAGGGTACCGGCAACTCGGAAATCAAGCTCGACCGCAAGCTTGCCGACCGCCGCATTTTCCCCTCCATCGACATTGTCACCAGCGGCACCCGCAAGGAGGAGCTTCTCCTCAGCGAAATGCAGCTCCAGCGCGTCTGGCTTCTGCGCAAGATCCTTCACGAACTCAATGCCATGGTGCCGATTGATTTACTCCTAGACCGCATGCGCATGTCCGAGAGCTACCGTGACTTCCTCGAGTCGATGAACCAGTAACGACAACCCC
>JAFIGB010000217.1 GCA_020831705.1 Candidatus Sumerlaeia bacterium
CACCCTGGGCGAAAACCTGGGCTGTATAGACATCATCGCCCTCAATGTCCAGGAGCGCCCCGATTCCCCCCGCCGTCGCGCGGCCCACACTCAGGTCCGCCCGCCGCCCCCGCCCTGCCCCCCGCCCCCTGGAGGTGTTCCTGTCGGGAAGCTGGGCGGAGGGCCTGATGAGGGGCGTGTTCCCCAGTGTGTAGCGGTCATTCCCGGCAACATTGATCAATACCGCCGCACCCTCCGACGCCCCACACCCCTGGGCGTGAGTCAGCGAGTTGAAGGTGTCATCCCCTCCCATGCTGAGTAGCAACGCCGCACCACCCAGGGCAAAGGCCTGGGAATGGCCCCGCGACGAGAAGGAATCGTTGCCACCACCGTCAATGAGCAGTGACGCCCCAAACAGGGCACCCGACTGGGAAAGGTATTCCCCCTCGTAGATATCATTCCCCCCGGTGTCCCAAAGAATACCATAACCCATGATGGCGGAGGACGGGCAACTGGCGTTTCCCTTCGCCATGTAGTGGTCATTGCCACCATGATCATAGAGGAGGGAGATGCTGTTCCCCGATCCGGAGCGGGTGAATGTATAGACATCGTCGCCGCCCACATCAATGACCAGCAGGGGGTTGTCGATCACATGTTCATTGTCGGCACCGGTTGTGTCGATGACCACCATGCCAAGGGGGGTGTCGAGCGACCACTGGACTTCCGGGAGGTCCTCGGTGGTCCTGATGAAGTGGTCGAGGTCCTCCATGGCGGCGGTAACCTCAAGCATCCCCGCCATGAGGGCCTCGCGCTCCACCTTGTGGAAGAGACGGCGGTAATCCGGTTCCTCGAAGGGTTGCAGATTGCCCTGGATCGCCTGGCGAAGGAGCAGATTCGGGGTGACCTCGTCGGGAAAATCAGCAAAGGCGCGCTCACGAAAACGGTTGGCCTGCCCAATGGCGGCAAACAGGCGCCCGATCTCAAACCGGAGCGGGTGGGGGAGGGTCGCCTCTTCGGGGATGAAGGGGTCCCAATCTTCGGCCTCCTCCAGATCCAGAATCATGATGGCCAAGCCGAGACGGAGGGGATCTTCCGCTTCGAGCAACGCGTGGTCCACATGGGCGAAGGGGTTTCCCAGATATCCCCGGGCAACGTCCGCCCCTGCCAGCGAACCCGTCAACATGATCAGCCGGTGGGGCGAATCAATCCGGGTGCGAAAGCTCGATTCCAGCATTCCCACCCTGTAGCTGGCCCGCAGGGGATCACCCATGAGGGAGCGGAAAAAGGGGAGCTGGCGGGACTGGGTCGATGAGGAAAGGATTCGGTAGGGGTTCGGAGCGAGGGCGTGGCGCTCGATTCCGGCCTTCTCGAGGATCAATTCAAGGGGGTCGGTGGCCTGCATTTCCTCGGCCATTGCCGTTGTGGGAAAAGCAACCAATCCCAAAAGGAGGGTGATGCCCACCAAATGGATGAATTTTGTCAGGATTTTGTTGCCCATGTTGCGTGAAGTTCCCTTCCCTGTTGTTGTCGACACGATTTCCCTCCTCATCTGAAGAGGGCAATCTAACTCAAGAGAACGCCGTGCGGTCACCTAAATTGCGATGAATACCCGTCACCTCACCATTGTTACCTTCTTCGGGCTGTCAGCGGTCGTGCTGGTTGCCGGGCTGATTGCCTCGGTGTTGTTGTCTGCCGGCATTCAGCAGACGATTCTTGAGTTGCAGGCGGCGAACAGCGAGGAATACGGCCAGCGATTCGCCGCATCCATGGAGGCCCAGATTCTGGAGGGCAGCGAGCCGGATCTCGTCCTCCGGCAGTTCCAGCGTGCCATCGCCGTTTCTCCCGCCGAAAGCCACCGCTTCCTCTGCATTCTGTCCGATGATGGGGAGGTGCTTTGCCACCCGAACGAGGAAATGATCGGCGCCCAGACCAGCATGATTCGCATTCGTCCCTGGGAGCATAACGGGATCGTGTCCTACCCCGAATGGGCAAATGTCCGCGAATCCCGGGGTGCCTTTGTCCTCGATTCCGGGGACAAGCCGGTGCAGCTCATCCGCAGGATTCCCGTGGAGGGAACCCCGTGGAGCGTCATCGTCCACACGCGCATGGAGGTTCTCAGGGAGGCCACCGCACGCCTCAATCGGCTCATCCTTGCCATTCTGATCCCCACGGGCATCACCATGATTCTTGGTGGAACATTCGTCGTCCGCCTCATCGGCAGGCACTATGAGAGGGGGATGGAGGACGCCAATGCGCTTCTGGAGAGACGGGTACTTGAGCGCACGGCGGAGCTTGAGAAAACCCGTGATGCCCTGCTTTTGAAGGAAAAGGTCGCCCTGCTCGGAACGCTGGTCGCCGGTATTGCCCACGAAATCAAAAATCCCATGAGTGCAATTCAGTTAATCTCGGAATCCCTCGCCGAGGATGAAGAGGATCCCGATGCACGGGATGGATTGCGGAAAATTCACGCCAGCGCCGTCCGTTGCAACCAATTGGTTGTCAGTCTGCTGGCCTTCGCCCGCAACGACCCCCCCCGTCGAGTTGAAGTCTCCATCCAGGAACTCCTGTCCCGCGTGCTGGCATTTACCAATCCTGAAATTGGCCGCCTCGATATTCACCTGGAAAAGCGGTTTGAAGCAGGCAACCCCGTGTTGAACGTCGATCCCATCCAGTTGGAGCAGGCCTTCCTGAATCTTCTCGGCAATGCCTGTCAGGAATTGGAACACCGTCCCCAGGACCGCCGCATCATCCTCGAAACCGCCACCCGCAATGGCCACCTCGTCGTTGCCGTGGAGGACAACGGGCGGGGGGTTCCCAAAGAATTCCGGCCAGGTCTCTTCGAACCATTCCAGACCACGAAACGGGAAGGCGAGGGCACCGGCCTGGGTCTTTCCCTCTGCAAGCGATTCGTCGAACACCACGAAGGCTCCATCGCCTACCGGGACGGGAAGGGTGGCGGCGCCCGCTTCGAAGTGGATATTCCCCTGAAGTAATCAAAAGAACCGTTTGGTGGATTTTTTCCACTGAACACACGGAGTGCACGGAATTAAATGCCGGATATACATGGCAATCTTTTCGCGTATTTGGCGCTCTTTCGCGGTCAAGGTCAGTGAAGCACTCCGCACGTTGCCCAAGATTCCCGTCCATTGCCATTTGGCGAAATAGGTTTGAAGATCTTTCCAATGAGAAGCACCAGTGATTGAACGGTAAATAGACGTTAAAAAAAGATAGGCGGGAGGCCTTGATTCTCGTAGACCGGGGTTGCGCGTCAACGCGCTACCCCGGGAAAAACGTATAGAATACAATACCGCGGCAGCGGTTGTTTCATGTGCTGATTAGTCAGTACCCATCCACCAATAAAATCCGTGTTATCCGTGCATTCAGTGGTCAATCACTGTTTTTTCCACTGAACACACGGAGTGCACGGAATTAAGTGCCGGATATACGGGGTGGATGTTCGCGTATTTCGTGCTCTTTCGCGGTCAAGCCAACGGGCGCCTGGTGGTCCGCATGCTTAGTCCTTCGGACCATGGAACTCCCTTAGCATGACATCGGGGACGTCCGTGGTGATGCCAACAACACCCAGGTCCACCATGCGCCGGGCGATTTCCACGTCATTGACCGTCCAGACATAAACATCCATGCCCAACTCATGGGAAAGCTCCACAAGCTCCGGGGTCACGCCGGTGTGGGCCACATTCATCGAGGTAAACTTCGCCTCCGCGGCACGGCGGATATCATCGGGGCTGATGGGGATGATCTTCCCCTCATCGTCCTGCCGTGGATAGACAAGCCACTTGATGGGGACGTCGGGCATGGCCTCGCGCATGGCACGCATCGTCTCGAAGGTGAAACCAATGACGATCAGGTCGTCCAGCCGCCCGCTTTCCTCCATGACCTTCTTCAGGTGGGGAACGATTTCCGCCCCGTGATACTTGATTTCAATGAAGAGCTTCCCGCCCTCCGGCATGGTGTCGATAATGTCCTCAAGGAGGGGGATCGGTTCACCGGTAAAGGCGATATTCTTCCAGCTTCCCGCATCCAGGTGGCGCAGGTCATCCCACGTCGCCTCGAACATCTTGATATCCACGCCGGTTGTACGCTCCGCATTATAGTCGTGCATGACGACGATCTTGTTGTCCGTTGTCATATAGACATCAATTTCCACGGCATGGGAATTCATCCGCCACGCCAGCACCGCCGAGGCAACGGTATTCTCCGGCGCGTAGGCCGAGGCACCACGGTGGGCAATGATCATGGGTGGGTCAAAATCCCGCACCGCACTGGACTCAGCAGGCGAAATGGAAAATGTCATGGCTGCGAATGTGAGTGCTCCGAGAAGGCGAAAGGCGGATTTCATCAATAATGGCTCCGGATGGGCGGATGGGATGAACCAACAGAAGAATCATCCGATCACCGGAATCCCGGGCGTCAACCACATCCAGAACCATTTCGAGTACGGTCTATATACAATGGGGCCGGTAAAAGTGCCCCATCCGTATCCGGTCACTTCAAAAGACCGGCCTTTTTCATGGCCTCGCCGAAGACCGAGATGACCTCCTCGACCTCCTCGTCGCGCATGTAGGCAAACACCGGAAGGTTAATGACCGACTGGGAAAGCTGGTCGGACTTCTCGCCACCAATCCTGTCGTGAAGAAAGCCCGCTGCGCCGGGTTGGTTCGACATTGATCCTGGATAGACAATTCCAAATCCGATGCCCTTCTCCTTCAGGTGCCCCGTTACGACATCGCGCTTATCCGGGTCCACCAGCGCCACCGACAAATAGCCGTTTTCCTTCTGCCCGGCCGGGGGAGCAACATGGCAAACGCCCATCTTCTCAAAGGCATCCCGGTAGCGGGCCGTCACCTTGCGACGCGACTCGATCCGCTCGTCAATATAGTCCAGACAAAGGTTCAAATACGCCGCATCAAAACCGCCCATGCGGCTGTTCCACCCAACCAGCGTGTGGCCGTAATGGGTGCTGCGTCCGTGGTTTCCCAACTGGCGGATGATGTTGCCCATCTCCTCGCTCGAACAATACACCGCCCCCGAATCCCCGCATGCTCCGAGGACCTTGGCGGGGTAGAACGAAATCGTCGCCACATGGGCGTCCTTGAAGATCGAATCCCCATTGATTTCCACGTCAAAAGCCTGGGCGCCGTCCTCCACCAGGGGAATCTCCCGCTCACGGCACAGGCTCCGAATCTCCGCCAACCGGGCCGACGCCCAGCCGTAGAGATGGGTAATCATCACCGCCTTTGGCTGATGCTTCTCAATAGCCTGGAGGAGAAGGTTCGCATCCATCTGCAGGTCCCGCATATCAATATCAACGGTCACCGGCTTGGCGGCCACATTAACCACCGCCTCAAAAGTCGCCCAGAAAGTGGCATCGGGAAGGAGCACCACATCGCCCGCACCTACCCCAACCGCCCGCAGGGCCAGCTGAAGGGCATCGGTACCATTGGCACAACCAACCACCGAAGCCGCCGAGGAACGCTCCATCAGGCGCTGCTCCAGCCGATTGGCCTCCGGTCCGCCGACAAACATGGTTTTTGCAGAAATCTCAGCAGACTTTTCCGCCCACCGGGTCAGGAAATCAGCTTCGAAGCGTTGCAGGTCAATAAAGGGAACGGGCATGGGAGCATCCTCTCGAAAGGGTCAAAAAACGCGGAAAACCTCGC
>JAFIGB010000219.1 GCA_020831705.1 Candidatus Sumerlaeia bacterium
TACCCAAGGAATCCAATGAAGAGGAGAATCTGCGCTCCCCAAAACCAGGGTCGTAGGTAAAAGGCGGCCGATGGCGCCAGTGCCGTGGCTGTAAGGGGGGTCGTGTCTATATAGGCGACATCACGTCCGATAAGACGACCCGTGGCCCGGGTCTGTTGCGCCTCGCCCCGGGGGGAGACGCCATTTTCCGAACCTCCGACGAGAATCGCCCCCGAGGAGGATTGGCGAATCCGCAGGTCGATTTCCTCGGTACGTGCAAATTCAACCTCGCCGGTTACGGGGTTGATCATCTCCAACTGAATGGGTGGAATCCGCGATTCGCCCGGATTCATCGCCTGAAGTACATACTGGAACTTCCGCTGGGAAAGCAGGTTGCTGTTCTCCACCCAACTGTTTCCCTCGCTGGTTGCATTGACCACCGTGAAGTGGGGGATGTTGGGGAGTTCGGGGCGGCTGATGGTATCAAGGAAGGCGTTGCCGGAAACCTCCAGGGTGAGGGTGAGCAACTCCCGGTGGGGAAGCTCCTCCCGGTCCACAGTGGCCCGCATAAACGCCCTTCCCACCACCTGAGCATGGCTTTCCGGCTTCTTTTCGGGAAGACGGGAAACCTCGATCTCAATAGGTGCAATGAGACACTCGGCAGCGATGAGATTCGAGCGCGGATTCATGCGCAGGAAATCGTCCACGGGTGAATTTGTGCGCCGCTGAAGAGGAAAGAAGATACGCGTCAGGGGTGGTTCGAGCTTCAGTTTACCCGTGCGGGTCGGAACCACGAAGGTTGTATAGAGGGGAGCGCGGAGGAATTCACGCTCGCCGATCTCCACCTTGGTCCAGTTGAGGGACTGGCGGCCATCGGTTTGGCCGGGGATGATAAAGTCCGATCCCTGGGCACCGCGGGGGACATCCCATTGGTGGAAGGAGGGGATGCTCTCATCACGGTAGATATAGACAGTCAGTGGAACAGCCTGGCCCTCGTAGACCTTGGAGGGGACATCGGCCAGGGCGAAATATTTGCCGCGAAGCTCCTGGTTGATCTGGGGGCTGTTGGTCCGTGCGGAGATACCAATGCCGTCTCCATCCTCCACGACCACCTGGATGGCCTCGGTCTCGTGCCAGGTATTTCGCATGCGGACTCTTGCGGGGGGGATCGTGAGCGTGCCGACCTTGGAGGTCCGCAGCACAAAGGTCCACGAGCGCGTGACCGAGGAGACCCCCTGAATGACTGCCATGTTGGTTGACTGGGAAGGCCCCGAGACAAGGCTGATGCCATCGACTCGCGAAAAGCCGGGAGCCTGGATCTCATCATGGGGAACATTTCCCACGATGGTGATGGTGTAATCAATGGTGTCGCCCAGCATGACCCGCTGGCTGGAAACCGAGGACTCGATCGTGACGCCCGGTGGCAGGGGCGTCTGTGCGTGGGCCGTGCCGGGAAGCACCATGCTTCCGGCCATGACCAGCAGTGCCAGGGTGGATAGAAGACTGGAAAGGTATTTGTTCAACATCATCTCTGTTCTGGTCGGCCTTACCATGGTTTATCAGGTTCGGGACGGGTCATGGGAGCTCGGCGTCGAAGCTGGACATTTTCCGGGTCCCCGATGAGGTTCAGAAGGCGCCGTGCCTGTTCCTCCGTCAATTCCTCGGGTGTGGGCATGTCCTGCTGATCCTGCTCCTGCCCGTCACCCTCCTGTTCATCCTGTTGCGAGTCTTGTTCCTGCTGTTCCTCCTCATCGGAGGCGCCCTCATCCTGCTGCTGATCCTGTTGGTCCTGCTGATCCTGATCTTGATCCTGTTGTTGTTGCTGCTGTTGCTGCTGTTGTTGCTGTTGCTGGTCCTGACTTTCCGACTGTTCGCCTTCCTCGCCCTCCTCGCTTTCGTCGCCATCCCCCTGTTGTTGCTGTTGTTGTTCCATCTCCTGGGGAGGGATGCTGAAGTACTGGAGGAATTGCTGGGTTTGTTGGCGGTTTGCCCGGGCGTTGGGGTCGTCGGGGTTGATTTCCAGGGTGGAATTAAAGGAATCCAGGGCATCGAGGGCCGATTCAATGGCCTCCTCGCGGTCCTGTTCCGCCTCCGCTTCGATGGCCCGGTTTAGCTGGGCCACTCCGGCATTGTAATGGGCGTCGGCCCGCAACTGTTCGTTTTCTCCCGCCATGGTTACAGACCGCTGGAATGCGGAAATCGCCTGGTCCAGACGTCCCTGCCGGGCATGGCTGAGGCCGAGATTGAAGGTCGCTGTTGCATCGCGGGGAGCATCGAGTTGGGCGTCGCGGTAGTAGCGTTCCGCCTCCTCATATTGCTCCTGCATGAAGAGATCATTGCCGCGACGGATACGCTCGGGAACATCGTTCCACCACGTAAACCCGAGTTGATCATCGGATTGTGCCCGTGCGGTCATCATTCCCCCCGCAAGAAGGGCGGCGACCAGCACCGAAATGGTGGAGAGACGATGGATTTGCTTCATGATGTTTGCGCCTCCTCCCGGGATAACGAAATGCGCCGCCGGCGGCGATCGGAGAGGGCTCCCTCCACAAATAAGCAAAGCACCGCCAATGCCAAGGGAATCTGGTATCTCTCCTCACGAACGATTCGCTTGCGGGGGCCAAACTCCGTGGCTTCCAGTCCCTCCAAATCACGGAGCAATGGCCCCGGATCGATCATTCCCGAGGAACCACCTGTGTATGCCCGGCCCCCCGTGCGGTCAGCCAATTCCCGCACAATCTCCGGCTCCATCCGTGAAAGAACCTTGATTTCCTGACGATCCTCCAGAAAACGACCATTGGGAAGGATGACCGGTGCGCCATCGGTGGATCCGATCCCAAGGGCAAAAACCATGATGTCATTGTCAGCTGCCCGCTGGGCTGCCTGGGTGATGGCATCACTGTGATCCTCGCCATCGGTAAGCAGCACAAGAACCCGCTCACCGGGTCCAACAGCCTCAAACGCCGTGATTGACTGGTCGATGACCGACGGGATGTCCGTTCCCTGGTACCCGATCGTTGTTGTATCCAGGGCGTTGATCATGTCCATCAACATTGAGTAATCCGACGTGATGGGTACCTGCAGGAAGGCCTCCCCCGCGAAGGGCATCAGGCCAATACGATGACCACGGAGTTCGGTGAGCATTTGTCGCAGGAGCGAGCGGGCGTGTTCCATCCGGCTGGGAGGAACATCGGTGGCCAGCATGGAGAGACTGACATCAACGGCGAAGATGATGTTGACCCCACGGGAGGCAACCTCGCGTTCGCGGATTCCCCAGAAGGGGCGGGCCGCCGCGATGATGGAAAGGGATAGGGCCAGAAGAATCAACACTGTCTTATGGAAACGAACCCGGCTGGAAACAGTCTGGTTCAGCAATCCCCAATTTTCCCGAACGACCCAACGAGCCAGACGCTTTTCGCTCCCCCGCTGGAGGAAACTCCAGATCACAACCAGGGGAATGAGCAGAACGAGAAGCCAAAGGACTTCGGGGTGAATGAACCCGGCATTGGCGGAGGATGTCATGGCAGCCTCCTGATCCAAAGGGCGCGGAGGGCAAATTCACCGAGGAGGAGCACCAGCGCCGGGAACCAGAAATACATGAACCGCTCGGTGTAAGTCGCCGTCTCTGTCACGTCGAGTTCACTGCGTTCGAGTTCATCAATTTCCTGGTAGACCTGGGTAAGGGTTTCATCGTTGGAGGCATGAAGGTAGCGCCCGCCTGTTCTCTCGGCGATTTCAATCAGCTCGGCGGAATCGAAGTCGGCACGGCCACCGAACAGTCCCCCGCCGGCACGGGAGTCACGACCCATCCCGATTGTATAGACGCGGACCCCCATGGCCCGGGCAATATCCGCCGCCTGAAGGGGCTGAATTTTTCCGGTGTTGTTCTCACCATCGGTGAGGAGGACAATGACCTTTGACTCGGCATCCGAATCCTCGAGAAGCCGCAATGATGCCGCGATGCCATCCCCGATGGCGGTGCCATTGGGGGAAATGATGCCAATGTATATCGACTCGATGAGCGTGGAGAGGGCGTTCATGTCGAGGGTAAAGGGGGCGAGGACCGCCGTGTCGGGTGCAAACAATGTCACCGCAACCCGGTCGCGCTCCCTCGACCTGACGAACTCGGCGGCAGCTTTCTTCGCCGCCTCCATGCGATTGGGATGGAAGTCGGATGCCTGCATCGACCCCGACACGTCAATACACATCACAATGTCGATGCCCCGGGCGCTGACGTCGTATTCCATCGCTCCGTGCTGGGGACGGGAAAGGGCAATGATACCAAGCATCAACACGGCGGCCCGTGAATAAGGCAGTAAGTTCAACACCCTTTGGCGGAGGGAAACGGGAAGACCCTTGGTAATGTCCAGGCTGCTGTATGTCACCGAGGGCGCCACCGCCCCCTTCCAGACATGCCAGACAAGCCAGATAATCGGCAGCGGCAGGAGCAGCAAAACCCATGGATGTTGGAAGTGATTGATCCAATCAGTCATCAGGCGGCCCGTTCCTCCCGATCCTTTTTATCCTGGCGGGCCTGCTGTTGCCGTTCCGCCTCCAGGGCACGCAAGCGTGCCTCCTCGGCCACCAGAAACTGCTCGGCTGTAAGGACATCCTCGTTGGCGACTTCGCGATCCAGGGTGACACGGGCAAATTTCGCCATCGAGCTTCTCCGAAAGAGCTCCACAAGGGTGTCCGCCTTATTGATACTGGAAAGCTCGCCCCTGATCAGTTCCACCATTTCATCCTCGGTCATCTCCACGGCATGGTGCCCCAGTTCGCCCTCGATGTACCGGCGCAGGGACATGGAAAGCTCGGTGTAATGCCTTTCCGGCCCGAGTGAATCGTATAGCTCCAGGGACTTCAGGCGACGGACGGATTCAAGGGCGCTCTCAATGGGCGGCACCGGGGGAACTTTAAGGGCCTCCTCGCGACGGCGCTTCATGAGGAGATAGACACCAAACCCCGCAAGGGCGAGCAAACCAAGACCCGCAATAAAGGCGGCGCCCAGGACAACATTCCTCAGCAGGTAGCTGAAGGGCATCTCCTGGGGAGGGGAGTAATCGCGTATATCACCAATCTCTACATCCTCCGGTAATGCGATGTCCAATGAGAACAACCCCGCCTGTATTTCCAGGGGAGTTGATCGGCCCTCAATGCCGAGCTTCAAATTGAGGGGTCCAAACTCATTGGGACCACCACTGAGGGGACGGAATTGAATCTCAAAGACCCCCGTGTCAATTCGCCTGGGCGTGCCGAGACGAAGGAGTGTCCGCTGATCATCCGGGAGGGCGACTTCCATTTCCTCGACTTCAAGGTTGTCCCGAAACTCGAGCCTGAGGCTCATCCGCTCCCCCACTTCCCCCGTCGTACTGGAGGGAACCACACGGACTGTTTCATCCGCCAGATCCAGGGTGGGCTGGGCAGCAACAAGCGAAGGAAGAAACAGGATCAGAGTGAGCAGATGGACCCAGTGCTTCATCCACCACCTCCCATCCGCTTGATTCGCGTCGTGAAGAAGTTGATCAACGGGGCGGAAAAATCACGGTCCGTGAAAAGTTCGATATGGTCGATCTTGAGAGAACTGAGGAGTTTGCGCACATTTTCCCGACGGTGCTTCAACCGCGTGGAGAGTGCTTCACGAACACCCCGGCTCCCCGTGTCCACGGTGACCACCTCCCCGGTTTCCGCATCCTCAAGTGTCAGCATCCCCACATTGGGTATATCCATTTCGTGCGGGTCGGTGATGGATATACAAATCAGATCGTGGCGTGTTGCCGTGACAGCCAGGGAACGGCGCAGGGCTGGCTGCTGGAAGTCAGAAAGAAGGAAAACAATGCACTTGCGGCGCTGAAGCCGATTCAGGGTCTCAAGGGCCTTGGGGATATCCGTCCCCCGGTGGGCGGGCTCGCGGATGATCTCGCGGATGACACGCAGGCCATGCTTTCTTCCCTTCTTGGCGGGGAGGAAGACCTCGACCTCGTCGGAAAACAACATCAGGCCGACGCGATCGTTATTGCGAATGGCGGAGAAGGCCAGCACCGCAGAAACAATCGCTGCAAGGGGACGTTTCCGTCGACGAACGGACCCAAAGAGGGAGGAGGCGGAAACATCGATGGCGAAAAAAACCGTCAGCTCGCGCTGTTCCACATAACGCTTTACAAAGGGATCACCGGTGCGGGCCGTGACATTCCAGTCGATCGAGCGCACATCATCACCGGGCTGGTATTCGCGCACCTCCTCGAATTCCATCCCCTGCCCCTTGAAGGCCGAATGATATTCCCCGGCCATCACATTATTCACAATGCGCCGTGTCATGATTTCGAGACGACGAACGTCCGCTGCATCTTCAAGTATTTCCGGAATCGGGGGCATACGAGGGCTTAGGGAACCTCCACCTGATCGAAAATCTGACGGACAACCTCGTCATGGTGCAGCTCCTCGGCTTCCGCCTCGAAGGTCAGCATGATGCGGTGGCGAAGTACATCGGGGCCGATTGCCTTCACATCGTCGGGTGTCACATGGCCACGATGGCGAAGGAATGCGTGGCAACGTGCTGCCACGACCAGGGCAATTGATGCGCGGGGGCTGGCACCCATCTGGATGACTTCCTCCAGCAGCCTGTTGTCACGGGTCTGAAACTGAAGGCCAGCTGCTCCCGGGTTGCGCGTTGCGCCAACGATGTCGAGGATATACTCCTTGATCTTGTCATCGATATAGATCTGGTCAATGACCTCCCTGGCGAGACGAAGCTGCTCCTTGCCAATGACCGGGGACGGCTTGGGCATTTCCCGTCTCGCCCCTCCCGCATTTGAAACCGAGGTCATCGTGTCGAGGAGTTGGTATTCCTCGTTACGCTTCGGGTAGGTGATGTGCAGCTTGAACAGGAAACGGTCAACCTGGGCTTCCGGAAGGGGGTAGGTACCCTCCTGTTCGATGGGGTTCTGGGTGGCAAGGACCATGAAGGGCTCGTCGAGCTTGTAGGTGTCGGAACCGATCGTGACCTGCCGCTCCTGCATGGCTTCGAGGAGGGCCGACTGGACCTTCGCCGGAGCACGGTTAATTTCATCGGCGAGGACGATATTGGCAAAGATCGGCCCCAACTTCGGCTCGAAGGTTTGTTCCTTCTGGTTGTATATCAGGGTACCCACCACATCGGCGGGAAGAAGGTCGGGAGTAAACTGAATGCGTGAGAAATCGGCGTCGATGCAGGTGGCGAGTGTCCGGCAGGTCAATGTCTTTGCCAGTCCCGGCACACCCTCAAGAAGAACGTGGCTGTTGGCAAGTAGACCGATGACAAGACGCTCGACCATGTATTTCTGGCCGACAATGATCTTGCTCATCTCATCGGTAAGTTGCTCGACGAGTACGCTGTGTTTCTCGACCTCCGAGGCAATGGCGGCAATATCCATGAAATGACAGGTCTCCTGATATAAAATTCGTGTGTCTGGCGATGGCCGAAAAAAAGGGAGGCCGGTGCATCTTGACCATGCCTCCCCGGAAAAAGTTGGCTTTTTCCCCGTTACGGAGTGACTTTCCCTACCGTAGCAGATCTTCCAACTGTTGAAGCATCTCGCGGGCGGAAGCTCCAGTTTCGATGGTTACCATGTTCGTTTCCCCATCCCGGTTGAACCGCAGGATGTGTGAACCACGGATCGGGTTGGCAAGGGCGACATTGAAGTCACCCATCGTGCGCACGGCCCGGCCGTTGAGGATCGTCACCACGTCACCTTGGCGGACACCAGCGCGGGCTGCTGCCGAACCCGATGTCACGTTGGTGACCTTCAGTCCCCAGATCCGCTCGCGGGGATTGCTGTAGGACTCAAGGGTGAGGCCGAGGTTGCGCTCGTCGGTGACATCCTCGTCCTCATCACCGGGGACAATAATCCGGGGAATCATTTCGTTGCTCTGTTCCGGTGTGTGGATTTCATTGAGGGTCTGTTGGTCGGGACGCTCGCTCAGGACCGCCGTGACTTCCATGCGGTTCGGCTCGAGATACTCTTTTAGGCGAACGACCTAGATCTTCACATCCACATTCACCGGCTTGCTGGTAATGGTACGCAACATTTCATCGGGTGACCGGACCGGATATCCATCGATGGCCACGATGACGTCGCCGATGTGCAACCCCGCCACATCCGCCGGGCTGTTTGACACCACATTTTCAATAAAGACGCCCTCGGCACGATCAAGTTGCAGATACGGCAGGATTTCCCGCTTCGTCGCCACATGTGCCATGTTGACACCCAAGTAACCCCGGACAACACGCTGGTAATCAATCAATTGGTTGCTGATCCGCTGGGCATCATTGCTTGGGATGGCGAAGCCGATCCCCTGCCACATCCCGTTGCGGCTGGCGATGGCATTATTGATCCCGATAATGTTCCCATCCAGGTTGACCAGCGGGCCACCACTGCTCCCCTGCTGGATGGTTGCGTCGGTTTGAATCAATCGTTCCATGGAAATATGGGCGCCAAGGTAACGAGCCTTCGCCGAGACAATTCCCTGGGAAATGGTGTGATTGAGGTCGAGGGGATTCCCAAGGGCCACAACATGCTCGCCGATTTCCACCTTGTCGGAGTCGGCAAATCCGATGGGCTTGACTTCGAGTCCCTCGGGGATCGTGAACTGAATCACCGCCAAGTCGCTCATCTCGTCACTTCCGAGGACAATGACCCCTTCCCCGGTGACTTCCGTAGTTTCCGTGTATTCCGTGCTTCCAGCCGGCTTGCGATGGAAGGTCAGGGTCATATTCGTCCGATCGTCATGACGATCAACAACATGATGGTTGGTCAGAACATAGGCTTGTTCCCCATTCACACGAACGACAACGCCGGAGCCGGAGACAGAAATCGGCCGGCGGAACATGTCGAGGGGATCGTCGTAATCCTCCGGATTCGTACTCCACCGGCGGGTTTTGGGTTCGATGCTGATGTTCACCACAGCCGGAAGAACCCGGTCGGCGACTTCAATAAATGCCCTGCTGTCGAGTTCCCGCGATGCCGATTGGGCATCAAGTGCCATCGGAGCGACTGCGAGGACAGCCCCCACCAGCACCATGGTAACCGTTTCCCTTGTTTTCATGAGAAGCATTTGTGTGTTTTCCTTAAGTGGGAGCATTTTGCCCGGGTGTCGTTTGCACCCTGAGGGAGGGGACACAAACTTCATACCTTACCGGAAATTTTCTTTGGAGGCGGGAGCAGCCATCCCCAAGCACCATCAAAACCGCCCCCCCATCAGAAGATCTTGTATTTGATCTCGATATCCTCGTCGCTGTCAGACCCTTCGCTTTTTTCGCCCCGTGCGGGTGAATCGGGGAATGGGACAGGACTGGAGGAGAAATCGGGGAGAGGAACCTGGTCGCTCGAAAGCCCCCGTGAACTCCGTCCTCTCGGTTCGGGGGACGCAAACGGATTGGGCACCACCCGGTTGTCCTCCTCGGGAACATCCACCCCACGCTGGGACAGAACCTGCCGGGCGCTTGGGGGGCGTGCCGTGGAATCACTGTCCTGATCGTGCCCCTCCATGTCCGCCATATTGAACGATTCCTGCGCTTCCGGGCTGAGAAGGCCGGAAAGGGCTGATTGGTGGCGCGGGCTTGCCGGTCCGGCTGAACGGAGGCCAAGCGCCTCGCCCAGGGCCGATCCGATCTGGAACGGCCTCGAGGTCCCGGTTGCTGCCGGGCTTTCATAATCACCCATGGCGGCATCACTGTACATCACCGGCTCGCCAAAATAACTTTCAATATCACCGTCGTCATCCCGCTCCACGACCATGGAATCCACGTCGAGCTTGCGGCGGACCATCTCGGTGTACTTCACCAATGTCCCTGCCATGGCATGACTCAGGGAAAGGACCATCCCCTTGGGCTGCCACCAGTCGGTATGGAACAACTGGCCGGGAACCATCCCGAACCGCCCATTATACTGGCCATCGACACGGCAGACCATCTGGGCCGCAAAAAGACGGGCATCCTCGGCACGCTGGCGGTAATAATCATCCCCGGTGTATTGGGCCAGTCGGATTAACTCCCGGTAGCTCATCAATCCGGTGGGGCCAAGGGTCGGCGAAGCAACCGATGAAATATCGCCGCCACGGGTCCGCAGGTTGTAGCGGGCCGCCAGTGTTTCGACATCGAAAAGAATGTTGTAGCCCATGCGCCAGGTCAGGGCCAGATCGGCGGCGCGGCGGGCGAGGTCAAGCCAGCGGGAATCCCTGTCGACCTCGTAAAGCAAAACGTAGGAAATCAGCGCCCAGTGGGCATCATCACAAGTGGGAACCAGGGGTTGGTCCTCCACGGAACCGAAAAGGAACTCGTCCTTGACCATCTTGGCGTAATAATCCCCGCCCCGGGTGGCGACTTCCTTGAGGTGGGGAATCTGCAGGAGGGCATATCCGGCGGCCACTGCGGCGATCCATGGAAGTCCCCCCGCGCCCTCATAACTGACCGGGCGCCCAACGGAGAGGTCGAAATAACTGGGGAAGGCACCGTCGTCGCGCTGGGCACCGGTGGCGTAATTGAGGGTGGATTTGACCGCCTCGGTCCATTGGGGATGATTGGTGTCGTGCTTTAATTCCAGGTTCAATGCCCGGATGATGAAGAGAATGGCCTCGGCGATGGTTCTTGAGTGCGCCGTGCCGTCCTCCGGGCCAAAGCTGCATGCCCACCCCGCCTCGTCGGTCCAGACAGGGAAAATCGTCCCTGCCGGGGAGAGGGCGCTGGTGATCTTGTTCAGGACCGCCACACCGGCGGTGATCGACTCGTTATGTTTCGATTCCCGCCCCGCCCAAAGGAGCGTGAAGGCCGGAAGGGCGCCGCTGAGCCAACCCGAGTGCATGTGGGGCCGCTCGACGTGGGTGCCATCCTGCCCGAATTGCATGTCAAAGACGGCCGTTTCATAGATCGCCTGGGATGCCCCCGCATAATGCCACCGAAGGAGGCCCACGTGGGCCGCGTATTCGGAGTCCTCAACGGGTGCGCGCAGGCGCATCAGATGCCGATCCTGCCGCTCTGAGTAGAGGGTCTTCATGACCTTGGCATAGGCATGAAGATCCGGTTTCCCCAATCCCAGTTCCACCGTTGTCTGGAATGGTGTGTTTACCGGAAGGTTGATGAAAAGTTCCTCGGGTTCGGTCCTGTCCTCGTGGCAGAACGAATACTTCGCAGGGGCCTCGCGGTAGGGAAATTCCACCGCGTAGGAGGGCTGGCCGTTGTCCACGCCGAAGAATAGACCGGAAATTCCATGGCCACGGGGGAGTTCCCTGGATTGACCGAAGACCCCCTCGGTGGAGATCCATCCAAAACATCCATGGGACCAGGCAAACACCGCCGGAATGGAGGCCCTGTCGGAGCGAAACGCCCAGTAGTTGGAAATCAGGCGGCGGGGATTGTGGCCCAGTTCCGAGAATCCGGGGAAGAGGCGGCTGCAACCCTCCGGCCGGTTGTCCTTGTAGAAAAAACCGGGAACAAGCCAGCGGGGTTCAGCCTCCCCGAGGAGCACCACCTGAACGCGAAGGCGCAGGTTCATCTCCTCCGTTGCATTCTGAAGAACTGTCTTGAGAACCAGTCTGGGGTCTTCCTCGCCATCCTTCACATGAACGCGAACCGAAAGGTAGACCTTCTCAGTGGTGAATCCCACCAGGTCCAAGGCCTCTCCGTTTTCAGCCGGCGTCATTCGATTGAGGGTAAAATGAACCGAGGGCTTCCCCGGCTCATCCAGGTGAAAGATGATCAGCGGTCGCACGGGAACCCCTGCGGAAGGATCCGCAAAAGCAAACCTGATTCCACGTGGATCAAGGCTGATGTCGAAGGGACCAAGGCGGACTGATTGGCTCAAGCTTTTGCGACCTTTCGCATTAGAGGCTCTAGGACGACCGGAAGGGCGTCACTCCCATTCATTGAGGGGAGCATCCCACACGTCCGCCAACCTAAATCCGCATCGTACCCCGGATCAACCTTACTTTGACCCAACCCAAGGCCAACTTTCATCGAATTCGGACATCTTGAGGGTTGATTCCCAACCAATTACAGGCAAAGAGATGGGAGGGGTGGAACCGAGGGGTCCGACACTTTCCCAAATAACCACCGAAATCTGCCATAAGCTCGTTTATGAAAATTCTCTTCGTCAGTGAATCAGACCAATGCAGGGGCCCCATGGCCAGAAGCATCGCCGAGCGACTGGCACGAAAGGCCGACATGGACGGGACGGTCTTCGATTCCGCTGGAGTAAAAGCACCCAAAGCCGCCCCTCCCAATATAGAAGCCGCCAGCTTCCTTCGCATGGAGAAGATTGATATCCTGCGCCATCGGTCAAAGCCCGTCTCCCCACAGCTTGCCGATTCCTCAGACATCATCCTCGCCATGACCGCCGATATTACCGCTCAATTGAGGGAATCGATTATTCCCGAATACGCCCCCAAGATTGTCCTGCTCAATGAAGCAGTGGATCTTTCGACCAAAATCATGGACATCCTCCCGCCCTCCGATGGGTCCATTGCCGCAATCAGACGCCTGTATGCCTCCCTCCTGGCCGGGGTGGGGCGCCTCGTCCGGACACTGGAAGATCCCGGTGCCTGCCCGGAATGGTTCGGGGCAAAGTCCATGGAGCGAAAATTCAAGGTGGGATCACGCTCGTCCGGAGCACGGGCTTCGGCGGCAACCATTGATCCCGAAAAGCGCCAGTTCATCGCAAATTTCCTTTTCGACTTTCTCGAACGCTCCTTCGAGCCACCGACGATCACCCAACTCATTGAGGCCGTGGGAAGCATGGGTCACCGTCTCGGGCAGTTGGAAATCGAGGAACTGATGCGCCAGGACCTCCATGGCTTCGTGCGCCAGGATCGACAGGGATGCTGGGTCCTGCGAAATGATGCCACCAAGCGCCGCCGGGATGAGGCGCGCGAAAAGGCCCGCGCCCGCAACGCAGCAAATCAGGCCAAGGCACGCAGCGAAACCGAGGACGAGGAAAAGCTGACCCCCTCCCTCGCCTACAAGACATTGGGCATCACCAAGGAAACGGAAGTTGAGGAGGCACGAAGGAAGTACCGTGCACTTCTGAAACGATATCACCCCGACAAATTCCACGTCGACAATGAGTTCCGGGAAATGGCCGAACGCAAGGCACGACGCATCAACGAGGCGTGGGATCTCATCAAGGGTGAACTTACACAAGGACAAGCAACGTGACAAAACCCATCGCACTCATCTTCGGATACGGCTCCCTCCTCGCCCCCCACAGCATCAACAGAACCATCCCCGGGTTCCTGGAAAGCAATACACCACTTGTGCCCGTCACTCTTGCCGGATGGAAACGCACCTGGACCGCTGTCTATCCAAATGAGGGCGAACTGCTACACGCCGACAACACCGCTCCGGACGGCATCGCCTATATGAACGTGGAGCCGGATTCCTCCGATGAAGCCCTTGGCATTGTCTTTACAGTGGACGAGGAGGGCATCGCCGCCCTCGACAAACGGGAAAAGCTCTATGACAGGGTCGATGTCACCACCGTGGCCACCTTCCTCACCAACCAGATTCCTCCCCATTGGAAGTCACTCCCCATCCTGACGTATAGCGCCACATCCCCCTGGAAGCCCGACGGCGCCATTGCCACGGTCGGCATCCGAAGGGACTACCGGGAGTTGATCCGCGAGGCGGGAATCCTCCTCGACAGGGAGTGGAAAATGCCCGGCCGCTTTGAGCGTGATTACGAATGCGTCAATGAGCGCTTCGCCAATTTCCGCGACGTGATTCCCCCGGTTGATGCCCGCTATAAAAAATGACACGCCGGAGGTCACCGTTGTCCTCCCCTACCGAAACGCCTCCACGACCCTGCCACGGGCCATCGGAAGCATCCTCAACCAGTCCCTGTCCGCCCTGGAACTTCTCCTTATAGACGACAAGTCGTCGGATAATTCGCCGCATATTTGCAGGGAATACGCCGCCACCGACAGCCGGATCCACCTCCTGGATTCACCGGAACCCCATGGGTTGGTTGCCGCTCTCAACCATGGAATTTCCGAGGCCCGTGCGCCGTGGATCGCCCGCATGGACGCCGATGACATATCCCTCCCCAACCGGCTCCAACGCCAATGGATATACATGAAGGAGCACCGGGAACTTCAGGCGTGTGGATGCGGTATTGAAATCATCCCCGATCCCGACGACCCCAACGCCCGGGTCGCCGGTGGCTTCCTCCGCTACCGTGACTGGCTCAATGAGCTGGTCGAACCGGAGGCCATCCATCGCGAGCGCTTCATCGAGTCTCCCATTGCCCATCCAACGGCCTTCTATTCGCGGGCGGCCATCATAAAAGCCGGTAGCTACCGCGACACCCCGTGGGCCGAGGATTACGATCTTTGGCTTCGTCTCCTTGAGGGGGGTACCGTCATCGGCAAGGTCCCGGAGATTCTTCTCCATTGGAGCGACCCGCCCAACCGGCTCACACGAACAGCCCCCCGCTACCACAACCACCAGTTCCTTGCCGCGAAGGGACACTTTCTCGCGCGCCTTCCCGGGGTGGGACAAAAACGTCTACACATCTGTGGGGCCGGGCCGACGGGGAAGCGCCTTGCCCGGATCCTTCGCCGGCTGGATATACAAACCCACGCCTTCCACGACGTCCACCCCCGCCGCATCGGCCAAACCATCCAGGGCGCCCCGGTACTCCCCCACGACAGCTTCCCTCCCGCCGGGGAGACAGTCCTCCTCGCTGCCATCGGACAACCGGAAAGCCGCCCCCCGGTCCGATCCCTTGCAAGGAGTGCGGGCTACGTGGAGGGATGTGACTTTTTCGTCATTTCCTGAGAGGGATGGACCGTCAAGCCGCTGGACTTATTCGAGTCATTGTCGGGAATGAAAGCCCTCTTCCGACCCGGAAATCATGAGTCCCACCGGTTGGGAAAAGGGGCGTTATCAGCCACCGTGGCGTGAGGACATGGCGATTCCCCTTTGGCCTTGTTGGGATTTGGCCTTGTTGGGAAATCCGGGTGTCGGGCGTGTTTATCCCTTGCGTGGGATCGATATTGTCACGCAAATTGCTCTTCCCCACTGGCGCAGGGCCCTCCCATGTCCGGTGGGTTATTTTCCAACGAGCGATTCCATGAGCACACTGAAGTCTGTCAGCATCTGGCTGGTCATTTCAATCTTCTGTCTTCTACTTGCGTACCGCCTATTCGACAGGCCCCGTCCTGTGGAACTCACCGTGGTGGAGTTTATCCAACTCGCTGAGCACGGCTACAACGAGGAGACAGGCAGAAACGCTGTTTTCAAGGAAATTATGGACCGCAGTGGCCGCATTGAAGGTTCTGTGCTGGCCAGTGCACTGGTGGATCTTTTTCCCGACAAGGAAAACCAACTTCGCCAGGACCGCGAATCGAATGCAATGGTGCCTTTCCAGGCTACCTACGTTCCGATCCAGGGCCAGGCGATTCTGACCGTCATGCGCGACAATGCCGTGCAGACCTACTCCGGGAAGGACAAGGGGGGGATGGCGCTCCAGCTGCTGCTGATGATTCTCGCCCCGATCATCCTGCTTGTCGGTCTCTGGTTCCTTTTTGTCCGCCAGATGCAGAGCGGCGGCAACAAGGCCATGTCCTTCGGCAAATCGAAGGCGAAGATGGTCACGGAAGGCCAGATCAAGGTTACCTTCGACGATGTCGCCGGGGTGAATGAGGCGAAGGACGAGCTGAGCGAAATCGTTGAGTTCCTCAAGGATCCCAAGAAATTTAGCCGCCTTGGTGGCAAGATTCCCAAGGGCGTGCTTCTTTTTGGCCCTCCGGGAACTGGTAAGACGCTTCTCGCGAAGGCCGTTGCCGGGGAGGCTGGCGTTCCGTTCTTTTCCATTTCCGGCTCAGACTTTGTGGAAATGTTCGTTGGCGTCGGCGCAAGCCGCGTCCGCGATCTCTTTGAACAGGCCAAGAAGAACAAGCCCTGCCTGATTTTTATCGACGAAATTGATGCCGTCGGTCGTCACCGTTTCGCAGGAATCGGCGGCGGGCACGACGAGCGCGAGCAGACCCTGAACCAGCTACTGGTGGAGATGGACGGCTTTCAGTCCAACGAGGGCGTGATCCTGGTGGCCGCCACCAAGCGTCCCGACGTCCTCGACCCGGCCCTGCAGCGCCCCGGCCGCTTTGATCGTCAAATCACGGTCGATTATCCCGATATTCTTGGCCGCGAGCGTATCCTGAAGGTCCATGCCAAGAACGTGAAGCTCGCCCCCGATGTGGAACTGAAGTCCATCGCCAAGGGAACGCCCGGTTTTTCCGGTGCCGATCTGGCCAACATTGTCAACGAATCGGCCCTCCTCGCCGCACGGCAGAACAAAACCTGCATTGATCAGAAGGACCTTGAGGAGGCCAAGGACCGCGTGATGATGGGTCCCGAGCGCCGCTCCCTGGCAATCAGCACCAAGGAAAAGCGCAAGACCGCCATCCACGAGGCAGGCCACGCCCTGGCGGCCTACTACACCGAGGGATGCGACCCCGTTCACAAGATCACCATCATTCCCCGCGGTAGGAGCCTTGGCCTCACGGCGACGCTCCCCGGCGAGGAATCCTACAACCGTACAAAGAGTGAATTGAAAGCCCAGCTGATCTACGGCCTTGGTGGCCTTGCCGCTGAGGAGGAAATCATCGGGGAATTCAGCACCGGCGTCGGCAACGACCTCATGCGCATCACTTCCCTCTCCCGCCGCATGATCTGCGAGGTCGGCATGAGCGAACGCCTCGGCCCGCGGACCTTCGGCGAGTCCTCCGCCGGCAACGTCTTCCTTGGCCGCGACATCAACAACCAGGAGAAGTCCTACTCCGAGGAGATGGCAAAGGTCATCGACGAGGAAGTCAAGGCGCTGGTTGATGAGGCCCATTCCATCGCAAGGCGGATCATGAGGGAACATCGCGACAAGCTCGACGCCGTGACCCAGGCCCTTGTCGAACGTGAAACCCTCGACGGCGAGGAATTCGTGGCGATCCTGAAGGGCGAACCCC
>JAFIGB010000220.1 GCA_020831705.1 Candidatus Sumerlaeia bacterium
CGCCAGGGGAACCGCCGCGGGGACGAGGGGTGCCCCAAGGGGGGATGGTTCCTGCCGAACCACGGCGCGCTTGCGGTTGTAGGGGCAGACATCCTGGCAAATGTCGCATCCGAAGATGTATCCGGCGGTTTGCGGCCAGAATTCCTCGTCAATGGTGCCCTCCTTCTCAATCGTCAGGTAGGAAAGACACCTTCTTGCATCGAGTTTCCATGGTTCCGTGATGGCACCGGTGGGGCAGGCATCGATGCATCTGCGGCAATCGCCACAATCAGGCATGTCGACTTGTACGGGATGGGAGGACTGAAGGTCTGCGGTGGTAAGCAGGACGGCGAGAAAGTGGAAGCTCCCCTCGGCAGGATGAATGAGCAGGGTGTGCTTTCCGACAAACCCAATCCCGGCTCTTGCGGCCCAGGGACGTTCCATCACAGGGCCGTAATCCACGTACCCACGGGTGGTCGCACCGGGGAAAAGTTCGTTGTCGATATATCGCGCCAGGCTCTTGAGGATTTTCTCCAAAACCCGGTGGTAATCTCTCGTCCGGGCATATTTGCTGATGCGCCCCATCCCCGGCGGGGGAGGAGCGGGGTCCGCCGGGAGCGCCTCGCGCAGATAATTGAGCCCGAGCACAACCACCGACCGGCATCCCTCCACCACCTGATTGGGGTCGCAGCGCCGTTGTGGATCCCGGGCGAGCCATTCCATGTCACCGTGTTGCCCCGCTTCAAGCCACGCACGAAGAGCGACCAGGTCCTTATCAAGGGAAGCGGCGGGGGCGACTCCGAACCATCCGCATCCAAGGCGGCGTGCTTCTGCTTCCAGTTTTTCATGCAGTTCCAAGAGTTGCCAGACCTCCTCGACAAGTTGGGCATTGTACCCTTGCCCACGGGGTGATGCAACGCCACCTTTGCGTTGAATTGAGGGAAGGTCGCTTCACCCCGACCCTCCTTCAAGCCTCCCCACCCAGGAGTTTGTGTCCCGACCATGGACGCCGTTGTCATTGCCACCTTCAATGAGGCGCAAAACGCCCCTGAAATCGTTCGGGAGGTGCTGGAAGCCGTTCCCCACGCCCATGTGATTATCGTGGATGATGATTCCCCCGATGGGACCGCACGGGTGGTGGAGGAGCTTGGGCTGAAGAATGTCCATATCATTGTCCGGAAGAAAAAGCGGGGGTACGGCACGGCAGTTCGTGACGGCCTGCGCGAGGCCATTCGCATGGGAGCGGAGCGGGTCGCCACGATGGATGCGGATTTCTCCCATGACCCGGCGGATCTGGGTCGATTGCTGGAGGAACTGAAGGAAGCCGACATGGTTATCGGTTCCCGCTACATTGGCGGGGTTCGGGTGATCAACTGGCACCCCAAGCGGTTGCTCCTGAGCCTTTTCGCCAACTCCTACGTTCGTCTTGTCCTTGGGCTTCGCGCGCAGGACTGCACGTCGGGGTACCGGGCGTACCGGGCGAAGTTGCTCCGGCGGATGAAGCTGGCCAGCATTGAAAGCAATGGGTATTCGTTCCTTGTGGAGATGCTTTGGCGGGCGCGGCAACGGCAGGCACGCATTATCGAGGTCCCCATCATCTTCACCGAGCGCCGCGAGGGGCAGTCGAAGATGAGTGGCGGCGTGATCACGGAAAGCGCCTTCATGCCCTGGCGGCTGCGTCTATACAGCCTGTTTCGTTAGGCGGAAACGTCTTTCGGTATATCGGGTTTGTCCTCTTTCCCGACATGAATTGACCGTTGCAGGCACGGAGCTGCTTGCCCCCTCTCCGGCGCCGGGCGATCTTCCGGGCCGTTGAAGATTCCTTCCCGGGTGGTTCCATTCATGGCCGAAGCGACTTCCCCCCGCCGTTCCCTTTCCCTTGATGCCCTTCGCGGGCTTGCGATCCTGATGATGTGCCTGAGCGGGGTCGTCCCCTGGATCGGGCTACCCAACTGGATGTATCATGCCCAGTTCCCCCGCTTCATGGATGGCGAGGCCGTTTCCCAGGTTCGCTTTGATGGAACCTTCCCGGGATATACATGGGTCGACCTGGTCTTTCCCATGTTCCTTTTTGCGATGGGGGCGGCGTTCCCCTTCGCCCTTGGATCACGCATCGCCAAGGGTGTCGCCATGTGGCGGATCATCGCCGGTGTCTTCCTTCGTGGGTTCGCTCTTGTCCTCTTCGCGATGTATGTCCAGCACATCACCCCCCACCAGATCAATTCCCCGCCGACGACAAACACCTGGTTGCTGGGGCTCCTCGGGTTTGCCCTCCTCTTTCCCGTCTATACACGCTTCCCTGCCTCCGTGCCGCGGCAGGCCGTCATGGCGATCCGCCTGCTCGGGATCGGTGCCATGGTGGGCTTCATGTTGTACCTCAATTGGCCCGCCGAGGCGGAATCCCTTGGCCAGCGCCTGCAACAGCTGTACAGAAGTGTCACGTCGAAGTATGACATTATCCTCCTCGTTCTTGCGAACGTGGCGGTCTTCGGTTCCCTCATCTGGATTGCCACGCGGGACAACCTGGAACTTCGCCTCGCGTTTCTCGGTCTGGGGGTCGTGGTGCATTACAGTCAGGGGTCTTCGATGGTTCCCTGGCTATTCAATGCCGCCTTCCTGAAGTACCTCATGATCGTGATTCCGGGGACCATTGTTGGTGATGTGTTGTTCCGCTGGATGCGTGCCTCGGGCGAGGAGCGGGAAATCGCGGCGATGTCCCGGGGTAATCTTCACCTGCTGGCGCTTCTTTCCCTGGCCGGCGTCGTCATGGTCCATGTTGTCCTTCAGGGGCGCTGGGTCTATACAGGGGGGCTTGTCTGCGCCGCCATTCTGGCACCGGCCTGGTTGCTCCTCAAGCGGGCTGGTGGTGCCGACGGCAGCTTCATGCGCTCCCTGTATATATGGAGCGTCATCTGGCTGGTTCTGGGCTTTCTGGTGGAGCCTCTCCAGGGGGGCATCAAGAAGGATTCCAGTACGATGTCGTATTACCTCGTCAGCACGGGACTTTCCATACTCGTCCTCCTGTCGCTGTTCATCTGGATCGACCTTTTCAAGTACCGCTGGGGTTTCAATCTTCTCATCACGAACGGCCAGAACCCGATGCTTGCCTACGTGGGAATCCGCAATCTCCTCGCACCGATTGTGAACCTGCCGCTCATTTCCGTGGAAGGGGCGTGGAAGTCCCTCGATGCGATCTTCTTCGGGCTTTCGGAGAATCCATGGATAAAGGCAATTTGGTCCTTCGCGAAGACCGTGGGCCTTGCAATCGTGGTGATGATCTTCACGCGGTTGAAAATTGTATGGAGGACCTAGGGAAGGCTGGCGACTGTGTCAGGAATTGCTGCTGTCGTCCCGGATTTTGGGATCGGTTTCAGTGGACGGCTCGTCTTCCATTTCCCTCATCCGGGTGTGAGGCCAGCGAAATTGTAAGATCAATACATGTATGCCTTGAGATCCCTTTAAGAAAAATTCGACTCAGAGAGATAAGTACTCCATCTTAGCCTCCACGATCAAGCAAACGAAGTGAAAACAAAAAACAATATAGGACTTAATTGTCCCAAAGCTTTTGCTTTTTTAGGGTCTCCGGTTCCTGAAAAAAGCACAATATCGTTATGCCAATTGAGCTTAGACAGCTAAAAACAAGGAAAATTACAAGATCTATTCCGTCAAAAACGACATACATCGGTATAAGTATACCAGAAAAAATGAGAACAGATACTCCAGCGATAACCGCATATGTCCGTTGAAGTTTGGGAGCAATTTTGACACTGAGCATAATCACGAAATAGCTAAACACCCAGCCCCCAAAGGCATATGCGATCCAGCCAAAGAATTTTTTCAAAAATTGGCCAGGCAAAATAAGATCATTTAATGCAACAAAAAAACCGAGTGCAAAGATAGACAAATATGCGGCAAGAATGCCTAGGCAAAACGCAACAGGAATCGCGAGCACAAATCGGAAAGCGTCAGCTATGATCAACGAAATCTTGTTTCTCTTCATTGTCGTAATTATAGAATCTCTTTCTCGTCTTTTCTCAACACTATCCGGGTCACATTGGGTTAAGAATTCCTCCGATAACCATGCCTACGAAGTATGTAAATATTAGGATGAGTCCATGAATAATACCAACTGAAAACATCGCCCATACAGAGTACACCAATCCAGATAAAACGAGAGTAAGTTGAAATAACATTCCAATGGCCGACTGGAAAAGCGATCCTTGCAGCAAAACAACAAATCCACTAAATATTCCGAGTAGAAAGAGTATCCCGAATTCCATCGGCCAGACTTCCAATCTATAGATTAAGTTCCTTCAGTCAATTCGTGAAAAGGATGACATCATTTTGAGTGAAGGGTCAATCACAAAAGTGGTTTCCTCATGCAACGGCAACTGGGTGCATCTCCCGAACTTGTGGGATGGTGGCTGCTCATGCGGCTGACTTCTGCCAGTATGTGTCCCACTCCTCGTTGAACTGGGCCAGACGAAGTGCCAGGACATCCTGGATTTGGTCGCGCTTCCACCCCGTTCTCCCGTGATTCCAAAGCGCTCCTTGACCAGATGTTTGCATGTCCCCTCGAAGGCGCCAGAGCCGATTGGGCAGCCCTTCTCGCGATATCGGGCATAATCCATCCGGTGGCGCCCCTTGGGAAAAGCGGAGGGCGATTGGGGGTTTGCTCCAAAAGACGTCCTGGCAATCCATTTTCTGTTGCCTTACAGGATCAGGTTTCAGGTAACATCTCATGTGTTCCGGGGTGCCCGGGATTCGTTTGATTCTCAAATTGTTCAAGGGTGATTACTCCATGAGTTATTCCTCAATGCGCGCGGATGGTGTTGCTGTTCGGCCTGCGGTAGGTGCCTCCTCCAACGAGCGGGCTCTTTTTCTTGGAAAAGTTTACGGCCTCATGATGGCCGGCTTGATCTTTTTCGGTCTTTGCACCGCCCTGCCCATGGTCGGTGCGGTGATGCAGATACCGGTTCTGACGCAAGTTTTCATGGCGGCGATGGCTCTTCACCCGCTTTTTGCACTCCTCCTTCTTATTGGTTCCTCCTTTATTGTCCATGCGGTTGCCATGGTGCGTTATCTGAACCTGGCGGCCTTCTTCTTCTTTGCGGCTTTTTGGGGCTTCATCTCCATCCCGCTCTTTTTCTACGTGCTTTCCGCCTTCGGGCTTGCTCCCATCATTCAGGGGCTTGGCCTGACAATTCTCGTCTTTGGTGGCCTGAGCGGTTATGTTCTCCTCACCCGCAAGGACTTCAGCTTCATGGGTGGGTTCCTTATGGTGGGGTTGATTTCCCTCTTGGGCGTTATTTTCTTCGCCCTGATCGGGAACATGTTCTTCGGTTTCCAAATGGAACTACTCCACATCGCCATTTCCATCTTTGCGGTGCTGCTCTTCTCCGGATATGTTCTCTATGACACGTCGAACCTGCTTCACCGTTACAGCACGGACATGGTGGTGCCCGCGGCCCTGGCCCTGATGGTGGATTTCATCATCCTTTTCCGCAATATCGTCTACCTACTGGCGATCAGCCGCGACTGAGGCTGAACAAACCTTGTTCCTCCAAAAGCGGTCTTCGCTTGTTGGATCGGCCCCGGCTCACCGGTTGTGATCCGGGGCCCTTTTCGTTCATTGACCCCTCCGGCACGGGTCAGTCCACTGTTTGAAGCCGGTTGATCACTCCCAATGAGGTAACACGCAAAACAATGAAACTGATTTCCTCGCTTCCCCTGAAAATATCGGCGAGCCTGATGCTTGCCTCGGGCCTGCTCATGGCCCCCGTCATGACCGCCGGTTTGTTGGCCGCTCCGGCACCTGTCTTTCTGGAGGCTCCCCAGCCCCTTGGTGATGCCCCCGAGCTGAATTTCGACAACGAAAGCTTCGACATCGACAAACCGATCCTTCGCATTAATGGCAGGGACTGGAGCGTCCGCGAGCTGCAATATCTGGTTGGTACCCGCCGCCTTGCGGGAGTCAGTGTACCTCCCGTTCAGATCGGCACGCTTCGTGGAGATGACCTGGCCCATGTTGGCCGCCTTCTCGGTGCCCATGAGTATATGGCCCACCGGGCAAAGGAAGCAGGTCTTTCCCTCAACGAAGAACAGGAGGAGCGCCTCCGTGGTATCATCCGCCAATATGCCGAGACGATCCTCTATAAGGAGGAGGTTCTGGACAAGGCACCCGAGCCGACCGAGGCGGAAATTCAGGCAGTCTACGATGGCGACCGCGAGACCCGCTACAAGGTCCGCGAGGAAATGCGCCTGATGCATATCTATACATCCACCTACCTGCCTTACAAGGTTGCCGAGGGGGATACCCTGGAAAGCATCGCTCTCGAAATCGGGGGAAACGAGGCCCTGGCCGATCGGATTCTCTCGAATGAAACCAAGCGCCCCCGCAGCGAAACCCTCGTCAATGATGAAGGGGAGGAACTCGTTCCCCGTGCTCTGGTGGTGGGGGAGGAGCTACTCGTTCCCACCGAGGGAGAGAAGGCAGACGCAGCCCGCAACCGCATCAAGGAAGCCGCCCAGGCCATCGCCGATGGTGCAGACTTCCGTGAAATCGCCGAGAAATACTCCGAGGCGGAACGCCCCGGGCGTCCCTGGGTTATTCGCCCCACAGAACAGGATCGCCCCATTCGCGAGGAAATCCACGAGGCATTTTTCAGCCTTGAGGACGGAGAAGTCTCCGAGCCGATCCGCACCCCCCATGGTTTTCAAATCATCAAGCGGGTCTCCTACACCCCCTCAGGATATCGGGAACTCGATGAGGAGCTTTCCAGCACCATTGCCACCAACCTGCAAAATGAAAAACTGACAACGGTCAGCCAGGAATTCATTCAGGGGCTGTTCAAGAGGGATGGCTACGTTGAGATTCACGAGGCTGCCCTCGAGGCCGACGAGTTCACCGACGCGGATGTCCTTGTGACCATTGGAAGCACCGACATTACCCGTGGCGAACTTAATCAGGCTGCTCAGGGACGGCTTCCGTCCCCGCTCACAGCGGAGGGCCTGAAGGAGATGCTTCCCACGCTGCGCCCCTCCCTCATTGCCGCCATCAATCACTTCATGGACGCCGAGGGGTACTTCGAGCGCGACCGCATCAAGATGCTCGAAGCCGCCATTCGTGAGTCCTTCCTTGCGGAAACCCATCTCGAACGCAATTCCGAGGAGATGACACGGGTTTCCGATGAGGCCATATCACAGTTCTATGAGGAAAACCCTCTGGATTACGAGCGCCCGGAAAGGTTCGAGCTCTATTCGGCCCGCCTCGCCCTCATTGGGGAAGGGGACGATGCGGAAGCCAGAACGATCTCGGCCCTGGCGTCACGGTTGTCAAATGTTCGGAGTCTTGAAGATTTCAAGGAACTTTCCGACGAGCTTGCCGCGACCGCAAATCGCAACCAGCGCGCGGGAGGGTTCCTCGGCAATGTCGAGCGCCGAAACCTTCAAAGCGCCCAACTGGATGCCGCCAGTGAGATTACCGTTCCCGGAGTTACTGAAGTTTACTTCTTCCGCGGAAATGCCGAGGCCCTCTGGGTGGAGTCCCACACACCAGCCGGCATGACTCCCCTGGAGGAAGTGGCAGAAGACATTCGTGAAAAGCTAATGACGGAAGGAAAAGTGGAGGCCAAGGAGGAGATGATCCTCAATGCCGCCCGCCATTCAAAGGTTGAAGTGCTCGGTAACTGAGGTTCAGTCCTCCGACGAGCCGGGGCGCGTGA
>JAFIGB010000222.1 GCA_020831705.1 Candidatus Sumerlaeia bacterium
TATCCCACTCGCGGGGTTGGGAAATTGTGGGTTGAGCTCCAAGAACATCGACCAAGAGGAACAGGGCCAGAACAAAAGAGGAGATAAATAAGGGATTTTCTGATAACAGAGACCATTTCTTATACATAACCGTGGAAATCCTCGGGGGATATCGCCATGAGAGCGCGCAATAATGCCTGTTTGCCCCATGGCCATCTCAATGGAAACCACTAGTGTCTTTTTGAGTCAACCCGAAAACGCTCCCTGTTTTTTCTCATTGCCATGGCAGGGGTGACACCGCCAGCAGAGAAACCATTAACTCCCCGGTATTTGGTTTGGAGCCATGTATGAGAGTACCCCCTTACTCCCCTGGCGATTCGACTTCCTCAGCGGGCACATCCGCGGGCACTTCCTCCGGATCGGGCAGGAGGGGGAGCTCGATGGGAAGGGGGTCGAAGGGGCTGGTGCCGGTGGTGAAAATGGCATTGAGGGTGGCGGCGAGGCGACTGCCGGTGCGGGCAATCTGAGCTTCGGCGATGGGTTGCCAGATTTCCATGTAGAGATCATCGACGATGGCGATGGGTTCGTCCTCCCCCTCGATATCAACCCGCTGGGGGGGATAAAGCCCTGCAAAGATGGGGCGGCGGGCCTCAATCACCCAGTCGCGGGGATCGCCGACGGAAACCCATTGGGCGCGCTCCTCGTCGGTGTACTTCTCGTAGATGATGGCCGCGGCTTCGTCCACCTCCATTTCCAGGTAATCGCCGAGAATTTCCGTGTCCCAGATGCGGTGGATATTGCGGCGACGGCCCTCGTGGAGGACGGTGTATGTATTGCCCCCCAGATCGTCGGAAAACCCGCAATGGAGCGGCTGGTGGATATCGCCAATAAAGTGAATGAGGAACTTGAGCGCTTCGCGGCGTTGCTGGCGCGGGAGGGTTTCATCGGCAACAAGCTCCGAGTAGCCAAGGACTGCCGTATAGACATTTCCCTCGGGAAGAAGGAAGTCCTCCTCGCGGGGAACCAGGACTCCACGGGGGCCGTTGACGTAGTGAAAGGGGGCTGTTTCGGGGCGGCGGGGACGCACCCGATCCGCCCAGGCGGAAACCGACGCCATGCTTTCCCCGTCCAGAAGATCGTCAATGGCGGCGCGAACTTCCGGCTCCAATTCCTTCTCAGCCAGATAGCCGGTGATGTGATGCCCCTTCCACCCCCAGGCAAGGGAGAGGGCGGGAAGTGACACAAAAAGGACACAGAGTGCTACGATTGGACGCGGAAATGTGGACATAGTCATGGTTTTCTCACAGCATGGGTTTGCAGGCCGCCATCGCAGCCCAAGATTTCATTGTTCAGGAACCATCCTCCATTGCGCAAGCAATTTCGGCGGATTTCGTGTCATGGGTGTGATCTGTATTCTACCGACTTGCCTTGCGACTATTGGACCGTGGAGCGGAATTTTGTTCTGACGGATCAACCTATGAACTTCCCTCCGAGGAGGATTTACCTGATGACCCTGAATAATACCTCACGTCGTGACTTCCTTCGCCTGTCCACCGTTGGCCTTGCCGGATCGGCCCTGCTGGCTGCCACCCCCTCCACCCTTGTTGCCGATGTCGCCGCCGCCCAGCAGAAGGCCGTCGCCCGGGGCGATCGCCCCAAGCGCATCATCTTCCTGGTTTCCGATGGCATGAGCCAGGCGGTTCCGAGCCTCACAGAATTGCTTTCGTTAAAGGTCCGCAACCGGGGGACCTATTTCGCCCGGATGCTGCAGGACCCCAAGGTTGCCCACGGGTTCTTTGAAACCTACGCTCTGGACTCGGTGGTAACTGATTCCGCCGCGGGTGGTTCGGCCTGGGGATCGGGAACGCGGGTTTTCAATGGTGCCCTTAACTGGCTCCCCGGAGGGGTGGAATTGAAGCCAATCTTCCACATCGCCAAGGAAAAAGGATGGGGAACCGGTGTCGTCACCACCACCACGGTCAGCAATGCGACGCCGGCCTCCTTCGTGGTGTCCCACCCCACCCGCGGCCCGGAGGATCCCATTGCGGAAAAGTATCTGGACGTCGCCGATGTCATCATGGGGGGTGGTACGGCACACTTCAAAGCCGACAAACGGAGTGATTCCCTCGACCTTGAGGACAAGTTCCGCAAGGCAGGCTACAAAATCGTGGAACATCGTGATGAGCTCATGAGCCTTGGCGCGGAAAAGAAGGTCCTGGCCACCTTCCACGATGGACTCCTTCCCTATACCGTCGACCAGCTTCAGGACGAGGAGGCCATGAAGAAGATCCCCACCCTGGCCGAAATGACCGACAAGGCCATCAACTGTCTGGAAGCCAACAACCCCGACGGTTGGATCCTCCAGGTCGAGGGTGCCCGCATTGACCACGCCGCCCACGGCAACGACGCCGCCGGCGCCATCTGGGACCAGCTTGCCTTTGACGATGCCATCGGTGTGGCGCTGGCCTTTGCCGCCCGCGAACCCGACACTCTGGTGGTGGTGACGAGCGACCACGGTAATGCAAACCCCGGCCTAAGCGCCTTTGGTCGCGGCACCCGTTCCATGTTCGAAACCATCGCCCAGGCCAAGGCAAGCACCGGCCCGATACGCGCCGCCCTTCGCCCCCATGCTGACAGCCCCGCCGATATTCGCGAGGTCGTCAGGGAGATGCTTTCCGTCAACCTCAGCGGGGATGATGCCGCCCTGGTTTCACGGATGCTCAACGATGACTTCTCCATGGTCGTCAACCGGTTGCATCGCAACTTTTCCTGCGCCTTCAACGCCCTCATCGGGAACCACATCGGGGTGGGTTGGGTCGGCAGTTCCCACACCGAGGATTATGTGATTCTCGCCGCCATGGGGCCGATGCAGCACCGCCTCAATGCGCTGTTGCCCAACACGGAAGCCTTCCGAGTGATGGCCGATGCCATGGGGTCGGACTTCAGAAACCCCACAATGACCTTCGAGGAGGCCATGCAACACGCGTCAGCCAGCCCGGGACCGATAATCGACAACGGAATCGTCCACGCCTGATCTCTGAAAAAGGCAGCAGGCAATCCGCGGGGCCGTGTCCATTGGACATGGCCCCGCTTCCCTTTCCCCTTCTGAAGGTGGGAAAGGGGGAACAGGGCCTTGACACCGGAGGTATGATACTGCCATTTGTTGACAGGATCCTGTCAATGGAGGTACTCAGTTGCTCAAAAATCGCGTCCGGGAAGCCAGAACACAGAAGGGGTTGTCGCAGCAGGAACTCGCAGACCGCAGCCACATCTCGCGCTCCGAGGTGAGCGCCATCGAAAACGGGCGGCTGAATCCTTCCGCCGAGGCGGCAATCAGGCTCGCGAAATCCTTTCAGTGCCGGGTGGAGGACCTGTTCTGGGATGGGACGGAAGGCGCCACCACACCCGAGTGGGCATGGGGCACCGGGGCGAGCCGCTTCTGGTCGGCCCATGTTCCCGCCGGTATGCGTTGGTTCCCGGTGGAGACCCTGTCCATCGGGGAGATTGCCGGGGATGAAAACGCCCGCGACAAGTCATTTCCCGAAACCCTGGTACTCGCCACCTGCGATCCGTCGGTGGGGCTTCTTGCCAGCGAGTTGGTCAGGTCCGGTGTTCGGTGCCTCCCGTTGACGCGGCCGAGTCGGGAAGCCCTTTCGCTCCTTTCCCAGGGACTGGTGCATGCGGCGGTGATCCATCTTTGCCATGATTCTGAGGCCAACCAAAAGGTGGTTCAGGAAACCCTCGGCAGTGGCTATACAATGATCCACTTCGCGTGTTGGGAGGAGGGCCTCGCCTATACTTCCTCGTTATCCACCCCCAGACTGAATCCGCGGTCCCTTGTCCGGCATCGTTGGATTGGCCGTCCGTCCGGTTCCGGCGCACGGAATTGTTCTGACGAATTGCTCGCAAACCCCAAGCGCTTCCCGCAGGGGTACGACGTCCATGCGCGTGATCATCGGGGTGTGGCGGAAGCGATCCGATCCGGTTGGGCGGAAGTGGGCGTCTGTGTTCGCCTCGCTGCCGAGGAAGCGGGGTTGGGATTTCTATCCATCCGAACAGAATCCGTGGATATCTGCTTCCGTACCGACCAACTGGATTCACGTCCAATCAGGAGTCTCATGACGGCCCTTCAAAGCGCGGGGTTCCGGTCTGAACTCATCAGTCTCCCCGGCTACGATGCGAGCCGGTGCGGGGAGATGGCCGGGTGAACCCG
>JAFIGB010000224.1 GCA_020831705.1 Candidatus Sumerlaeia bacterium
CTTCGCCCAATGGCTGGCCCACAAGAGGGAGAACGATTTGACCATGGAACAGATTGCCGAGCAGACCGGATGTGGTTGTGGATGCGGAAGCTGCGCCCCCTATCTTGGCGTCGTTGCTGCAACCGACCGGACAGAGCTGCAGCCGATGAGCTACGATGAGATGCTTCGCATCAGCAGGGGCGCCGAATAAACGGATGAACCATCTTGCCCATCTTTATTTCGCCGAGGAAACCCCCGAGTCGGTCGTGGGAAACGTGGGGGCTGATTTTGTCAAGGGTCGCAGGGCCTTCGATCGTCTTGCTCCGGGCGTGCAAGAGGGAGTCCTTCTTCACCGGCTCGTTGACGACATGACCGACACCCACCCCCTCGCCCGGGAGGCACGCCTCCTTTTTCATCCCCAATGGCGCCATCTGGGACGGGTCTTCGTGGACCTCTTTTTCGATCATTATCTGGCCCGGGATTGGGACGACTTTCATGAGGAATCGCTCAGGGAGTTCCTCGATGGCCGATACCGCCTCATGCGCGAGGGAGCTCATGCCATCGGACACCCCTGGTTTGAGGAGTTCACCCGTCGTGTCCAGAATGAGGACCGATTCCACCGATATTCCCAGGCGGAGGAGATGAGAAACCTCCTCCTCAGGCTTGAGAAACGGCTGACTCCCGGCCGATTTCCCTCTCTGGAGGGGGCAATGAAGGCCTTTGAGGCCCATTATGATGAATTGGGCGACCTGTTCCGGGAGTTCTTTCCCGACCTCGTCGCAAAAATCCGGGAAACCGAGGGGGTCGGCAATACGGCCCGGAGCTTGCTCAATGGCACTGAGTAGTTGCTTATCGGACACGCCGCAACGTCCCTGACAAGGAGAATTCCGAGATGATTTCCAAAGCCCTCCCCGACGTACAAAAAACCCGAGACGAGCGGGGAATCGCCATCGACGAAGTCGGCGTTTCCAACATTCGCTACCCCCTGACATTCCCCCTCCGCGACGGCGGCACCTTCCACACCGTTGCCACCATTTCCATGCGTGTGAGCCTGCCCCATTATGAAAAGGGCACCCACATGTCGCGCTTCATGATCGCCCTGGAGGAGAAGGTCGGCGAGCTCAGGCCCGGCAACGTGAGCAATGTCCTGGAGCACCTCCTCGACCTTCTCAACGCCGAGCAGGCCTACCTTGACATGAAGTTCCCCATTTTCCTCAAGCGCCCCGCCCCGGTGACCGGTATCACCGGTCTTCTTGATTACGAGTGCACCTACCGCGGTGTGATGACCCGGCAGGGGACCTATGACAAGGAAGTTGGCGTGGCGGTCAATGCGGCGAGCCTTTGTCCCTGCAGCAAGGAAATCAGTGAATACGGCGCCCATAACCAGCGTTCGCTCATCACCATCAAGGTCCGCGAGGCAGGACAAATCATTTGGTTTGAGGACCTGGTCGAGATTGCCGAGCGCAACGCGAGCTGCCAGCTTTACCCGATCCTCAAGCGGCCTGACGAGAAATACGTCACCGAGCGCGCCTACGAAAACCCCAAGTTTGTCGAAGATATCGTCCGCGATGTGGCCGTCGACCTCAACAAGATGCTGGAATCGGAAACGATCCACTGGTTTTTCGTTTCCAGTAACAACTACGAAAGCATCCACAACCATGACGCCTACGCCAAGGTGGAGCGGGGTGATCCCGGTGACCTGCTGAAGGCATCAGCGATGGGTTGAGTCAACGGCCAGCCACCCGGATCCGATGAATCCAGAAGCGGGGGAATACCTTTATTATCGAAGATTCGCGGCATTCGGACAAAACCGACCGCAATTATTTACAAAACAAATAATTGTGTTTCCAGTTCACGCTTGCTCGCAATTTTTCCTCGTGATTCGATTCTTTTCGACAGAAAGCCCCCAAGTCACAAACTGGGGAGCATCTGTTGACTCTCTTGGTTAGCCGGAATATGAGGGAAAGCATTCTTTCAGGATGTGGGACACCGCTTCCCGGGAGTAGCGAAACTGGTCTAGATGACAACCAAAGGTAACCCCGAAGAAACCTTCACCGCACGGCCGGACATGACGGCCCCGTGGATCACGGCTGCGACGGCGACACCCCAACCCACCGAGACAACCTTTGCACTCCTCCTCAGGGAATCTGTTGATGCTGATGGTGGGGGGAAGGCCACATCCGTCAACCCGTCGTTCATCCTCCACAACATGGTGGGTAGGGGTGGGGTTGGTGAAGTCTGGGAGGCCACACAGACCACGCTGGAAAGAACGGTCGCTGTAAAGAGGATTGCCGCCTCAGTGGAAGCCGGCAGTGAACGCCCCTCCGAGCACACCCAATACCTCAATCATCAGTTTTGTCAGGAAGCCATCATCACGGGGCAGTTGGAGCACCCGAACATCGTCCCCGTTTATGACCTTGGATATGATGGGGAGGGGAAGCCCCTTCTGGCGATGAAATTGGTCCGCGGGAAACCGTGGTCGGCCATCATTCGCAAGGACAGGGAGGCTTTGGATTTTGAGGATTTTCTCTTCCGCCACCTGAAGATCCTCCTCGATGTGTCCCAAGCCATCGCCTACGCCCACTCAATGGGAGTGGTACATCGCGACATCAAGCCATCGCAGGTGATGGTTGGCCAATATGGCGAGGTACTTGTGATGGACTGGGGGCTGGCGATGGTGTGCGGTCCTCCGGCACCGGGCCAGTCGGGAATTCATGCCGTCAGCATTCGCATTCCGGACCGGGAAACGGCAATCAGCCCGGCCGGTACCCCTTCGTTTATGGCACCGGAACAAACGCACCACTCGGCAATTCACATCTCGAACAGAACCGATGTCTATCTGTTGGGCGGGACACTTTATTACCTGCTGACGGGCGCCTATCCCCATGATGGGGAAACTCGGGATGAAGCCATGTCGCGTGCTGCTGATGGTGTGGTCATCCCCCCAACGAAGCGGGCTCCCGACCTTCAGCTCCCGCCGAGCCTTGTAAAACTGACCCTTGATGCCCTCAAGCCCAACCCCGAAGAACGGATCGCGAGCGCTGAGGAGTTTTCCCGTGGCATCCAGGACTATATGAGTGGTTCGTCAGCACGGCGCGAATCCATGGAGTACAGCCAGGAGGCCGCCCAGATTCTGAAACGATTGGACGAAAACTCCGATCGCCCGGGGGAATCGGTATCCATCTATCAAGACCTGACGGGGGCCATTAACCTCCTCGACAAGGCAGTGGCAACCTGGCCGAGAAACCCGGAGGTGGCACCACTTCGAAATGATGCCCTGTACCGTTTTGCCCGCCGGGCATTACAGGAAAATGACCTCACCCTTGCCCGGATCATGGCCGAGCGCCTGGACGACAGGAAGGGCCGCGAGGTGCTCCTAAATACGGTCAGAATACGCCAGGAACGCATTGAAAGAGAAAATCGCCAACGGAAGATTGCCTTCGGTGCCGTGGGTCTGCTCGTCATCCTCATCGCCTTGGGAGGGTTCCAATACTGGAGGGATCAGTCGCGGGCCTTCAAGGAGTTGCAGACCGAGCGGGACCGTTCGGAAGTCGCCCGTGAACGGGCGGAGGAGCTTCAGGCCCTTGCCGAGTCAGCCCGGCGGGAAGTCGAACGCGAATACTACTTCTCGGCCATCGGAATTGCCTCAACCAGTGTCGAGGAAGGCCGCACCTTCAAGGTGGAGGAAACACTATACGAACGCACCCCGTCCACCAATCGCAACTGGGAGTGGGGGTATCTGGCCGCCACCATTAATCAGGACGAATACAGCCTTCGCGACGGGAAGTTTTTTTCGGCAGCCCACTCGCCCGACGGGGAACTGATCGCCATCGGTGGACACGGTGACCTTGAGGTGCGGAACACGAGCAACGGCGAATTGCAATGGGCCATGGAGGGGGTCGCCCAGCACCTGATCTGGGGAGTGGCCTGGTCTCCCGATGCACGGCGCATTGCCATCGTCGGCTTCGACTGGCGTGTCTATATCATTGACGTGGAGGAGCAGGTTGTCCTCCACGAGCATATACGTTCCGCCCTCCAGCGGGCCGTTGCCTTCTCCCCCGATGGGAAACATCTCATCAGCGGCGGCAGGGATCAGGTCCTCGCCCACTGGGATGTGGAAACGGGAAGCCGGGTACGGGAATTCGGTTCCTTCGATCGGGACATCTATACAGCCTTTTTTACGGAGGATGGCAGCCGGGTCATCACGGCCTCCCTCGACAACAGGGCCTCAATCTGGGACTTCGAAACCGGGGGCCTCCTCTTCGAGTTCAAGTCGGAGGATGCCCTGCTGGACGTCGACATCAGCGAATGCGGAACGATGCTTCTTACCGGTGGAGTGGGTCACAAGGTCTATCTGGTCGACCTCGAATCGGGGGAACCGATTCATGTCATTGACAATCGGGGGGATTATATACACACGACCCGGTTCGTGCCTGGCGGGAAGTACTTCCTTGTTGGGGATGATGCCGGTGTTGCGTCCATCCGCCTTGTCGAAACGGGCGAAGTCGCCGCCCGCTTCATGACGCTCCCGCCCCTCTTTCATGTTCGCCCCGACAAGCAGGGCACCCATTTCCTGACCATCTCGCCGGACAAATTATCGAAGGTGAATCTGGATCGCGTCCTTGGAACCTTCACCAGGGAGGAATTGGAGGTTGTCGACCTTGTCGCCAGGCCATTTTATACCCGCCTTCGCGTGTATGGGGTCCCCCAGGCCAGGGATGTGAACTGGCTGCGGCGCCACCTTTCCTGGCACTCCCCAACTGGATTGACCCATGCCGCCAGCCGGGGCGCCCATGCCGCCGTGGAATCCCGCCTCGCCCGCCACTCCCACGACCTGAAGATGGCCGTGCGCTTTGATTTCGACAGACGTACGGCATCGGTCGTGGAACCCATAACAAACGAAATCCTCCATACTCCCGAAATGGAAATCATCCATGAGGCGGCCTTCAGTCCCGACGATCGCCTTCTCGCCGTTGCGGCGGATGAGAATCTTGTCCATCTATACAATACGGAAACATGGGAGTTGAAGGGGACGATCGTCCAGAATCCGAATGCGAACCTGAATGCACCGGTCCGCGAACGGTACTTCATCAACTCACTCGCCTTCTCCCCCGACGGGAAGACACTCGCCATTGGCTACCTTAACCAGCGTGTTGCCCTCTGGGATGTGGAGTCGATTTCACTGAAGAAGGAAATCACGGAACTCGACGGTGTCGGGATCAACATGGCATTCAGCAATGATGGCCGCTACCTGGCATTGGTCGGAAATGCCAATGTCGGGTATCTCTATTCCCTGGAAAAGGGGGAGGTCGAAACAACCTTTGTTGGTCATGGGCGGACGATTCTCCAGGTCGCCTTCAGCCCTGATGATTCGCGGATTGTCACCATCTCGTCGGATCGCAATGTAAAGCTCTGGGAGACAGATACCGGCTTTGAAGTCCTGAATCTATATCGCTCCCCTCCCGACAGTTCCCCCATCGGCGTGGCTTTCTCAAGGGATGGCCGTGATATACTTATAGCCATTTCCGATGGCACCTTCAAGGCACTGCGCGCCTTCCCGTGGAAGGCCTCCAGTCTCCCCGGCACCGAAGAGGAAACAATCGGACTTCGGCTGGAAGCATGGAAGCGGCTCGATCGTCTTCCCCAGAGTTCCCCCTCTCCCCTGCCGGAGAGCGGCCAATGAGCGGGCAAAAGCGGTTTGCCGCCCGGTTGATCACCCCTTCGGAACGCGACATCTGGGAGAAGGCCCTTGCCCGGGCACCGAACCCCCTCATGCCCCATTGCTGGGACTACCTCGACTGGGCGGCCATTGATCGCGGCGAACCGCGCCGTGTCGTCGTCGAATCATCACCGGGAAATCCCGTTGCCCTTGTGACCTTCGTGGAGCGCCGCCTTCGCGGTATCCGCCAGTGGAGACACCCCGCCCCGGCCACCTTCGGCGGGATCTGCCATCTGGACGCCGCACCCTCTGAAAGCCACCTGCGCGATATACAGGCAACCCTTGCGGAATTCCTCCGCCGTCAGGTTCCCGTGGCCGAGGTGATCCTGCCCCCCGGCCTGGCCGATGCCCGCGGGTTCCTCTGGTCCGGTTGGAGGGCCGCGCCCCACTATAACTACCTCTCACGTATAGACAGCGAAAAGGCCCTATTGGACGGGGCGGACAATGCCGTCCGCCGCCAGCATGCCAAGGCGGCGAAGGAGGGTCTGGAAGTGCGCACCGGTGCCGGGCACCTGGAGGATGTCCTGGCCCTTGCCGTCGAGACGCGCAGGCGCCAGGGCTTCCCCCCCTGGGTGTCTGAGAACTTCCACCGCAACCTCACAAGTGCCTGGGAGGAAAGCGACGTCATCGCCGTCTATACACCCGGGGAGGACGGAAGAATCGAGGCCGGAGCCGTTGTGGGCAAAATGGGGGAACGCGTGGCCTACCTGCTTGGTGCCTCACGGGGGAGCGGAACACCCGGCGCGCCAACGCTGCTTCAGGTCGCTGCTACCAGCCACTGTTTTGCAAGATGGGGGGCGTATGACTGGGATTGGGTGGGGGCGAACACCGAGTCAGTGGCGCAGTTCAAAAAGAAATTCCGACCCGGACTGGAGGTCGGAATGCGTGTGACTTGGTCAACGGGGTGGACGCGCCTGCTGGCGCGAATCTAGGCCGTTGAGGATGGAATTGGGGGGAGACGCGGGTGAAGGGTTCCGGCTGGGGGGCGCGGGGGCCAAATTATCAGTCCCTCACGCGCCCCGCCCCGGGGCCATCGCCGTTATCAGTCCACGCC
>JAFIGB010000227.1 GCA_020831705.1 Candidatus Sumerlaeia bacterium
CACCCTCGATCGACATACTGCAACCGAAGCCAGAAACATGGCGCCCGCAGCAATCCAAAGGTTGATGGCACGGGTGCCTGCCTCAAAATCCAATGTCAGGGGGATGGATGTCACCGGAGGAAGCCCGGTCGCTTCCCGGGCAGTGACCCAGTCGGCCCAATGGCGCGACACAGACGTCACAAAATCTACAGGGAGCGGAATCATCAGGGCTCCACCGGCCAGAATCGGAGCCAGAAAAAAGAGGGCCATCCACTTTTGGGGCAGGTTCATGTGCTTGGTGGAAAAGACCAGAGCTACCGCTGCAGCCGTTGCAACCAGCAGGTAGGCCACCGCACGGGGTAACCCATGGGATGCAAAGCCCTCATACCCCAAACCGAAAAGCAGGGCGGTTCCGAGCAGAAGGAGGATGATGATCTCATGGATCCTCATCGGTGGCCTCCTCCGGGGCAGGGTCGTCTATACGAAGGGATATCACGTCGAACTCAGGTGTTGGTTGAAATGGAGTCGTCCCCCTGTTTTGAAGGCGAACCTCAAGGATTCCTGCTTCGACAGGTAGGGGCACCGTGGCCGTGAGCTGAAAGGTGCCCCTGGAATCAGGGCTCTTCCAGGGACCGCTGAACTCCCCCCCGGGAGTGATCAGCACCAGACGAAACGGTTGGGAGCCTGACCCGATTGCCTGAATCAAGAGGGACACTTCAAATGGCCCCGATTTTTCCATGATCACACCACGATGAACAACCCAGTGCCGCTGGTTATTGCTTTCCCGGTAGGCAATCCTCCATCGCTCGCCGATCTCACTTGATCGAACGGTCAAGGAGCGGGCAATTCCTCCCGGAGGATTCTGCCAACCCAGATAAAACCCTTCGCCTGGCATGTGCGGTTGACTGGGGGAGGAGAGGAGAAAGCTCCCATTGTTCAGGGAAATATAGACAACCTTATTTTCATGATGGCGTTGCCATAAATCCCTCAAGGCATTTGATGCCGGTGGAGTGGTGATCTCCGTGACAATCAGTTCCCGGAATTTTGGGTCATCGAGTATTTCATCCGAAAAAGCCGAATAGACCCGTACCTGGGCATCCGGGGTGGAACGATGGATGGTCCTGAGAAGCCGCGCAGCTTCCCTGGGAGGGAGGTTGTTTCCAAGGGAGTGGCTCCAAACCTCATGAGAGGGAAAACCGGAGGCTTGAAGAACAGCCGCAGCCTCCATGGAGGCCTGATGGTCCAATGCGGCCACGTCCCTGGCAAGGGAGATAGCCTTGTCCCGTTCCCCAGCCATGACCCAGACAGGAAGTGCCTGAAGTCTCGATGCGGGGAATCCGGGGGCCACCCGTGCGGAGAACTCAAGGGCCGCGAGGCCCTGCTCCCGGTTCCCGGTCATGAAAAGTGCCTGACCACGGTAGACCCATGGTTCCGGTGCGAAGGGACGAAGCTCAATCCAGGATTCCGTTGCCTGAAGTGTGGCGTCCCACTGGCGGGGGAAAATGCTGTTTACGGAGGAGAAAGCCACCGTCCGATAGGCGGCGGATCTGCCCGGTACGGTGTCAAGTTCTTCGAAAAATGAAGTGACATCCTCCGCCTCATTGAACTGGGAAATCCAAGTCTCCCATTTTGCCTGGCTCCAAAGAACCACCGCCCCCCAGGTGAGGAGGCCAGCGGCAATCCCAAAACGGATGAGGAGGGATATCCCCTCCGACCTGAATTTCATGGTAGCTTAACTGGTGACGGTGCCCTTTTGCAGTCGAGTTGAGTTTGCTCAAGCATTTTGATGAAGCGGGAAATGAGGACCTTCTTGTCGTACTTCTCCTCGATGGCCCCTCGCCCGGCACGCCCCATCTCCGTAGTATCTGGCAGGCTCAATAGCATGTCCGCAAGGGCAGATGGATCTCCCGGGGGAACCACCACACCGCACCCGGCATCATCGAGAAGTTTCGCCACGTCGGAGTGTGCACTTCCCACATGAACGATCGGGCGCGAAGCTGCCATGATCCCAAATATTTTGCTGGGCATCAAGAGCCCGTCAACCCGTGGGTCAAGGGAGGTCAAATGAATATCCCCGGCAGCCAGCGACTGGGAGAGAATCTCCCGATCCTGATAGGGGAGGAACTTGACGTTTCGGCACTGGCCGATCTTCTCCTTCAGCAGGGGCATCCCCTTGCCGCCCCCGACAAAGAGGAAAAAAAACTCGGGATTGTCCTCCATCAACTCAACAGCACCAGCAAATTCCCGCCAAAGATGGCATGTTCCCAGATTTCCCGAGTACATGACGACCCGCTTGGCCGTTGGGGGAACGTGTTCCCGTCGAAAGTGATTTTCACCCTCAAAAGGGGTAATCGATTCCGTGTCGGACCAGGGTTGAAGAACGGAAATATTCTCAAGCGCCACACCCTTCGATGCGATGACATCCCTCATCCCGGGACTCAGAACCACGACCTGATTGGCAAATTTGAAGGAGATCCGGCGAAGCATCGACCAAATGCGATCCACAATGCCTCCCGACCGGAGGACACCCGACTTTACGGCAATTTCGGGGTAAATGTCCATAATCCAGGGGACATGCTTCGATCCCCGAAACAGGCGGGACCAGGCTCCTACGAGACAGATCAGTGGGGGAGTTGTCAGGGAAACCACAACATCAGGCCGTGGGAGCGTCATCGCCCGAAAGTGGGCCGCCGCGTGAAACGAAAGGTAGCCCATGGCCCGCTGCCGGAGACGATCCCGTTTCCCCCCTGCATCGCTGACCCGGTGGACATGGACCCCATTGATGATTTCCTCGGAAGGAAGGTCCAGTTTTCGGCCGTCATAGATGGATTTGCTGGCAAGAACATGTACTTCATGACCAATGTCCGCCATCTCCTCCGCCAGGTCAGAGAGAATCTGGGCCGTGGCAGCGTAATCAGGTCGATAGTACTGGTTGATGAAGAGTAATCGCATTCGTTTTTTTTGCTGTTTTTTTGTGAGAGGCCCTTGACACGTTGGACGCAACTATTGTTAATAGTGCCAGTTGTTGTGCTGGTGTCAACACCCAAACTCCTCCCGATTGGAAAAATACAGGTTTTTTACCCAATTCAGGGCGAAGTTTGAACCAATCGATACGCTTGCTACTCCTACTGGCATTTTTAGCCATTTTTTTGAATGAAAGGACCCCGAACTCCGGAAATGAGAATATTTTCAACAATCACAACCGTAGGTTTTGCCCTGTTGGCGTCTCAGGCCATGGCAACCGATGACGGTGTTGTAAATCCGGAAGATTATGGTGTGGTCAGGATTACCCCAGACTTACCGGACCACGCTGATGTGACCTTCGCCCGGGGTTACGAATTCACTCCCGATGGTCGCCATATCATCCTCCCCATCGATCTCGAGAAAAATCGTCAACACGAGCTTTTTTCCATCCATGCCGACGGTCTTGGCCCGGATGACAACCATGAATACATCCGCCTCAACCAGGAGTTCGAGGTCGGCGGCAAGGTCTTCGTGGATGCCATCAGGATCGCACCTGATGGGTCATACGTCATTTATGCCGCAGAAATCTTTGAAGAAGATGAGGACGGGGAAGAGCGCGAAGTTCCCCGCCATCTCTTCTCCGTGTTCATCGAGGATGGCCGCCCCGTGGAGGGCCGGGAGATCGCTCTTCTAACCCCCCAGCTTGAGGAAACCGGCGAGGTTATGCTGGAGGGGTTGCTGATCACCCAGGACTCCGGAAGAATAATCTACCGGGCCCGTGTTGATTTTAATGGGCCTGTTCGTCTTTACAGCATTGCTCCCAATGGTGAAGGCCTCGTCGAAATCAGCCCCGATTTTGATGAGGAAGGTTATATTGCCTTCGATGGAACCCACGTTCCCCCGCCTCCTCCTCCCGAGAATGATGAAGCCGATGAGGAGGACGAGGAGGAATTGCTCCCGGTCACCCATGTTGCGGCCCGGGGTCTTTATGTTTCTCCCGATGGTCAGTCTGTCACCTTTCTGGCCAATCCCTTCTCCGAGCGCCAGCGCCGCCTCTTCCGGGCCTCAGTAACGGGTGGATCTGTGCGCGAAGCCCATCCCCTTGTGGAGGGTGGATTCATTGATTCCTACCTGTTCCTTGTTTCTCCCGATGGGAACAACCTTGTCTATCGCGCCACCACCGACAGTTCCAATCAGGTGGGATTGTTTACCATCCCCATCAATGGTTCCGATGCGCCGCGTCCCCTTCATGGCAACCTGAGGGAGGGCTTCAATGTTCTCGCTCCGGGACTTCAGTTTCTCGATGAGAACAGGATTCTTTTCGTTCGCCAGATGGAGGGAACCGATCGCCAGATTTGGATCACCCCTCTTGATGGTTCTTCGGCTCCCCGGGGCCTTGCGACAACTTCCGCAGATTGGCGTCTATCGCTTGGGCACATTCATTACGCCCCAAAGGATGGAATCTTGTACTTCGCCGAGGAGCGTCGTCTTGAAGTTCGGCAGGATGAGGAAGCACAGAAAAGGCAACGGAGGGGGCGTGCGGAAATCGCCGATGAAAGACTCCAGCGTCGTCTTCTGATGATGGATTTGCAGGCTGGAACCCCTCCCATGGTTCTCACGAAGGAAACCCCGCGATTCATCGGTCATGTCCCCATGGACGGTCATCGCGCCACCCTGTTGCTCGGTGACTTCGACAAGGTCGATCAGATTGAGCTTTTCCATCTGCCGGCCCAGCAGGGGTTGGAACCAGTTCGCCTCAACCCTCAACTTGAGGAGGGCTGCAGGGTGCTGAGTGTGAAGTTGATCCCCGATACTGACATTGTCCTTTTCCTGGCTTCCCTCGATGAGGACGAGCCCGAGCGTTTCGATCTGTATCGCGCCGATATATCCAAATTTTATGATGAGGAAGAACCGCAGGGGGCCTTCCGCGTCAACCATCCCCTTGTCGAAAAAGGGCAGGTTTACGAGGTCCGCATCAGCCCCGACAATCGTTGGATTTATTTCACCGCGGACGGTGAAGAGCTTGGAATGTTCGAGCTCTTTCGTGTCGGAGTTTATGACGAGGAAACCGATCCCAGCCAGATTGCCCTCAAGGCAATATCATCCCGCCAGGAGTAAAGGAACACGACCATGAATCACGAAACTAATTTTTGGAAGGGCCGACGGGTTGCTGTAACTGGCGGTGCCGGATTCCTCGGCTCGCATATTGTCGACAAGCTGAAGCAACGTGGCTGTTCAAAGGTGATTGTTCCCCGCTCGGCGGAATATGACTTCGTCCGCGAAGATGCTGTACGGCGGTTTTACTCCGATC
>JAFIGB010000239.1 GCA_020831705.1 Candidatus Sumerlaeia bacterium
GATCCCGAGGGCTCCGGTATGCTGGCATGGGGTCTTCAAGTCGGAAATCAGGAGGACTTCGTTTCCACACCTCACAAGGGAATATCACCAACGACTCAATACTTGATCATCCTTGAGGCGGTAGCTCTTGCCGAGGAACTGGCCGGGAACGACGATCATGCCTCAGAACTTCGTAATCGCGCCTCCCAGACGGCGAGGCTGGCGATGTCCAAGCTCTACAACAGGGATTTGGGCAGGTTTGGCCACATGCGTGATCACAGTGGCATGGAACGGCTGGATGGACAATACCACAGCCTTATCCTTCCCGTATTGGAAGGGCTTCTTGATCCGTGCGCGGCATGGCAGTCCATTCGCCATCTATACGAACGTCTGACGGGATCGAACGGAGAGACTTATCTTTCCAACAATTTCCCCGACCATCTCCCGGAACTTTGGGCCACGTGGGGCATGCAGGCGGGAGCAGCACAGCAACCATGGGCGGCGTGGGGGTACGCCAAGGTCGGCCGAACATCAGACGTCATTGCTCCCCTGCGTGCTGCTGCCCGATGGGTCTTCAACGAAATCCAGAACGGCACGTGGCCTGAGACGGCCAACGAGGTGCGCCCCGCATACTTCTCACCGCCTGCCGCACTTTGGATTCAGGCTTTTGTCGAGGCGGTCTTCGGTTTGAGGATCGACCGATCGACGGGCACCCTTCATATCTCGCCCCACTTCCCCCCCGATTGGCCCACGGCACGCCTTGAACTTCCCGAGTGGCAGGTTGAATATACTCGGGAGGAAAACCAGGTGCATTACAGGGTTTGGAGTTCCTTGCCTCTCGTACGTCGGGTCAACTGGGACCTGGAGGCAGGCGATATATCCGCCGTATTGCTCAATGGCACTCCTGTCAGTTACATTGCGGCACCGGCCATCAATGGATATCAACTTCAGCTGGAATCGAAAACAGAAACGGAAACCAAAATCTCCTTCTCCCATACTGCACGACCAGTCAAAGTAATGGGGCCACGATCCATTGCCACAGGATCACGCGTTCAATACACAGCCAATTCCGGTGTCATCATCGGTGTGGATGATCCCTGCGGAATCTTTCGCTGTATTGAGATAGACAGTGGAATGTTATCCGCCACCGTGCGTCAGGACATCATGGAGAAGTATCTTCGATATGGACGTCTAGGCCAGATGAATTTCAGCAGGCGCTCCATATTCCTGCGGGTGCGCCGGAATAATGGGGATATCATCCCTGTTCCGGTGGACCTGACGCTCCTCCCTCCCATGGAGGCATCCGCCACCAGCCAATTGGATGAAAGCGGACGGTTGTCGATTTCACTTCTCCTGCGCAACAACACGGAAAACCGGATTAAATGCAAGGCGCGACTGAGCACCATGGGGAGCAGTGTGGTTTTCGATGTGGATATACCGCAACGGGGGGAGGTGACCCACTCCCTGTCCATCGATGCCCGCCGCCCCGTCGTTGGGGAAAATCATCTGCTTGTTTTGCTCGATGATGGTCGGTCAGTCGAGACGTGCATCGTCATCGACCGGATCACAACCAGTTCCATAAAGCCGATTGAGCTCCCTGATGCCCTACTCGTCCCTGATTCCCTCTATACAACCTTTCGCAAATATTACAATGGACATGAATCCATCTGGCGGTCCCCCGTGTACCCATTGGAGGACATCAGATCCCTCGGTCAGTTTGAAATTCCGGAGTTGCCGGGAGTACCCTTCATGGGGGCCAACGGAAGGTTGATCCCGGTTGGTCATGACGAACCCCGGTCACCGGTCGCCCTTGAGCATGGTGATGAGAGGCGCGTACGAAAGATATACCTCCTTGTTTGTCCCTTCCTGACGAACCATGAGATGTTCACACAGGTGGCCCGTATAGAACTCCATCACCACCAACCCGAGAGGGGCTTCAATGAAGAGGGGCGCATCATTGCGCGGCCTGTTACATCCAGGACATTACATTTTCCCGGTGATCTCGACTGGTTCTACCCCGTTGGAACCCAGGTGGCCCTTTCGACCTGGCATCGTCCGCGACCGGACAGGCACGGCCTCCTTCGGATTTTGTCGCGGGAGGATGGCGACTGGCCATCGGAAATCGCCAGGCCACCCGCCTTTCCCCAGCCTGATTACTGGTGTGATTCCGCATCTTTATCGACGGTAAATGCTGTATTCAATGTCATTGAGGTATCACCCCGGCACCCCATGGTCGTGGAGCGCGTGGTGGTGCATCCCCTCGGAACGGATTCCGTTCTCGGGATCGTGGCGATGTCAGTGGATTATTATGAAGGCGAAGAGGAAGCAGGGTGGTGACAGGCCGGGATAACCCGACCTGTCACGGTGGGAGGATTGGTGCGGATCAATCCTCGATTTTTTTCCCGTATATCTCCACTTCGGTGAAGTGGTTCATGGGACTTGCCGTGGAACCATTGCTGTGCAGGCGCACATACTGGGCAACCTTTGGAGTTTCCGTTCGGATCAGTCGGCCCTCGTTTGTTTCCACCCACTCCTTGTCGGCTCCGATTCCAAGGCCCGAGGAGTTGTCGTGGTCGTTATTGTAGATCGTGCGGACATTCTCGATGAAGTCCTCGTCATCAGCAATTTGCACCACCACATCCTTATAGACACGTGCCTGGGAGTGAAAGTGCCAAACGGTCAAGCCGTAGATGAGATGGGGTTCCTCAAGATCGATTTGAACCCATTGGGGACCGGGGCCAAGTTCAACGAAGTTCCCGTCGCCTCCTTCCTTATTGCCATCGGTGATCATTTCGAGTTCACCGATGATGGGGAAGTCATCACTGGAGGTGACAGTCTTGTCGCGGGAAATAACCGCGACGCCCTCGGGGACCCTGAAGGGCTGGCG
>JAFIGB010000248.1 GCA_020831705.1 Candidatus Sumerlaeia bacterium
GGGGTGGTGTCCAGAACGGTCGATACAACATTGGAGGCAAGCGAGACGTTTCCTGCTGCATCCGTGGTTGCTCCCGCAGCCAGCGAGAAGGACTTGGCACCATCTTCACCTGTCAATGTCACATCAATGGTGTAATCCGTACCCGATCCGGAAAGGCCGGAAAGGGAAACACCGTTGGTGGTGAAATCGCCCAGTTCAAGACCAGTAACCGACTTGCTAAATGTCACCGCAATGGTTCCGAGATCCGTCTCATTCGTAATCGTCGGCAAGTCAGCAATCGTCACCGTCGGCGCAACGCGATCAAGGGTCACCGCAATGGTATTCGATTCCGCGTTGAAGTTCCCAACGCCGTTCTGCGCGGCACCCTGGGGAAGGAACATCGCCTTGCTGCCGTCCTCACCCGTCAGGGTCACGTCGACTGTATAGCTCGAACCGCTTCCCTGAAGGTTGGCCAGTTCAATGCCATCAGTGTCAAAGTCTTCGACCGAAAGCCCGGTCACGTCCTCGTCAAAAGTAATGGTGATCCCGGGGAAGGAGGTCTGGTTCGTCAGCGTGGGAAGCCCCGCAAGAACCACCGAAGGAGCAGCGGTATCAAGGGTGGTCGTTACCACATTGGAAGCCAATGAAAGGTTACCGGCGGTATCACTGGCGGCTCCGGCGGCGAGGGAGAAGGACTTTTCGCCGTCCTCGCCGGTGAGCGTCACATCCACTGTATAGTCAGCGCCGGATCCGGCCAGATTCGAAAGTGAAATGCCATCCGTCGAGAAGTCAGAAAGTTCAAGACCGGTGACCGGTTCGCTAAAGGTAATCGCAATCCCGGGATGATCGGTGGCATTGGTGACCACCGGGAGTGCGGCGATCGTTACCGTTGGAGGCGTGGTGTCCAGAACGGTCGATACAACATTGGAGGCCAGCGAGGTGTTTCCTGCTGCATCCGTGGCCGCACTGGCGGTAAGGAAAAGGCTCTTTGATCCATCCTCACCAGTGAATGTCAGATCCACTGTATAGCTGGATCCAGTTCCCTGGAGATTTGAAACCGAAATTCCGTTCGTGGAGAAATCGGACAGTTCCAATCCCGACACATTCTCACTGAAGGTAATGGCAAGACTGGGGAAACTGGTCTCGTTGGTTGTTTCAGGAATGGCTGCAATCGATACCGTCGGTGGTGTCGTATCCAGCACCGTGCTGACAACATTGGATGCAAGGGATGCGTTCCCCGCTTCATCTGCGGCGCTTCCAGCAGTCAGGGAGAAGGACTTCGTTCCATCCTCGCCCGTCAATTCCACATCGACTGTATAGCTGCTCCCCGCACCGGAAAGGTTCGACAGACTGATGCCACTGGTGGAGAAGTCACCAAGGGTCAGGCCTGTGACATCCTTGCTGAAAGTAATGGCTATACCAGGGTGGGAAACCTGGTTGGTGAAGGCTGGAAGGGCCGCGATCGTCACCGTCGGGACATTTCTGTCGAGGGTCGTCGTAACCGTGTTGGACGCGAGTGACTCATTGCCCGCCGGATCCGTGGCCGCGCCCACTGCGAGGGAGAATGACTTTTCACCATCCTCGCCGGTGAGGGTTACATCCACTGTATAGTCAGCACCGGATCCAGCAAGGTTTGAAAGTGAAATACCATCCGTCGTGAAGTCCGTAAGTTCAAGACCGGTAACCGACTCGCTAAAGGTAATTGCGATGCCTGGATGATCGGTGGCATTGGTGACCGCCGGAAGCGCGGCGATCGTTACCGTCGGCGGTGTCGTGTCGAGGATCGTGGACACCACATTGGAAGCCAGGGAGTCATTCCCCGCCGCATCCGTGGCAGCCCCTGCAACAAGCGAGAATGACTTGGCACCATCATCTCCCGTCAGGGTGACATCCACTGTATATTCCGCGCCGGATCCTTCCAGATTGGAAAGGGACACACCACCGATCAACTCAAAATCCGTCAATTCAAGTCCGGTGACATCCTCGCTGAAAGTGATGGATATACCAGTGTGACTTGTTTGATTCGTAAATTCCGGTAACGAACTGATCGTCACGGAAGGAGGATTCGTATCCAGTGTCGTGGAGACAATATTGGATTCCAGGCTCCCCAATCCGGCGGCGCCAACAACGGCACCTTCGGGAAGGTAGAACGATTTTTCCCCGTCCTCGCCCGTCAACTCCACATCCACCGTATAGGCATCATCGGCGCCGGAAAGATTGCTGAGAGTAATGCCATTGGTCACAAAATCCGTCAACTCCAGCCCTGTCACAAGCTCACTGAAGTTGATGGCAATACCGGGATGGATCACTGCATTCGTAATTTCCGGGAGATCATCAATAATCACCTCGGGAATCGTCGGGAGGATCTGACGATAGACATTCAATCGGGAGGAATGAACGTCCCCCATGAGAACTTCCAGCCAGCCGTTGTTGTCAATATCGACCGCCTTGAATGTCGACACATTAATCGGTGCGCCTGCGGTGGGAGTCCCACTGAACCTCGGCCCACGAACGAAGGTGTAATCCCCACGCCCATAAAAAATCTGGTTGTATCCGGAGTTTCCACCCACCAGAAGATCCATCATTCCATTCTGGTTGAGATCAGCAACATCCACGGAAGCCGCATTATTCGGAAGTTGAATATCCCGGACGATCCGGAATTCACCCGTGCCAACGACGGGATCCCAAATGCGGAGTTTTGCATCAGCGGTGCCATGGATAAAACTACTCATCCCGTTTCCGTTCAGATCGGCAACGGTGGAATTTGTTGTGATATTGGTCGTTTGATAGACAAAATCCGGTACGGTGAGAAATTCCCCTTCCACCCCGCCCTGCAATCCACCCTGGTTCAGGTGAACCTTCAACTCCCCACCCCAGGTGACAATGACCACATCAAGATCACCATCCCCGTCAGCATCGATCACATTGATGGTACGTGCCTGGCCAATCTCCACATCTGCTCCCACAGTGAATATACCTGTGCCATCATTCTCGAAGATCCTGAAGGTTCCCCGGTTGTTGACGCCGATGGTACCCACAACAACATCAATATGACCATTCCCCGTCATGTCGCCAACGGCCACACTGTCGGGGCGAACGGGAGTCTCATATTCCTGAACGGGTTCCCACGCCGTACCCTCGGCATTGGAGGAAAAGAGAACCTGCATGCTCCAAATATCAGTCCCACCGCCGGCACCGACTATTTCCAGGTTGCCATCCCCATTGAGGTCAACAAGGTGCATATTCCCCCCGGCAAATTTCCGCGAGAAAACCCGGGAGAAGGATCCGGTTCCATCGTTTTGCCAAATACCAATCCCTGATTCGCCCGACACAATTTCCGGAATGACGATGTCCTGAAATCCATTCTTGTTAATATCACCGGCAACAATCCTGCTCGCCGCGAATGGCCCGGTGGCGAAATACGTCACTCCCTCGTCAAAGGGAAGAGCTTCCGGATCGGCCACAAGAGTCGATGCCGCCTGATGGACAAGGACCCTGCCGTTGTTGTTGAATTCACCGGTAAGAAGTGTCCTGCCCTGGGAATCAACAACAAGGGCATTCGCTCCGCTAAAACCGCTCCTGCTGTGATTGGCAGTATTCGTCGAAAAGTCAGGCTGGCCCAAAACGTAGGTCGCAGCATCGCCACTCTCAAGACTGGCGGCATTGTCGAAAATCAGGACCCTGTTCAAATCGGCGACATAGAGACGCCCGGCAAGGTCTGATGTGAGGGCGGGAACATAATCCGTGAAGCGGGATGCACTGGGAGGACCAGCTGCATTTGATGTCATATCGTCCTGGCCAAGAACGATGGACGCTTCCATGCCGGATTCCAGGTTTTCCACATCATCAAACCGGAGGACACGACGATTTCCCCCATCGGAAATAAATACCGAGTCACCGATCGTTTCTATATCAGAAGGTGTATTGAAGGAGGCAGACCCAAGGCCCATCCCGCTTGATGTGAAATTGGGCTGTCCAAGGACCAGGTCCGCGGCTGCGCCACTGTCACTTTCTGCGATATTACGATGACGAAGAACACGATTATGGGTGCGGTCAGCAATCCAAAGATTTCCCTCACGATCAACGTGTAGCGCCGTTGGGCCGCTTAGTCCGCTGGCAGTAAGGGAAGCGCCATCGGAGGAAAAATCGGTCTGACCAAGAACCCGGTTTGCACTCGGCTGGTTCGTGGTAATGGCGTGTGCATTTTCGAAAATGAGAACACGGTTATTTCCGTGATCACTGACATAAAGCGTTCCGTCCGCATCCACTGTAAGCCCATGGGGCAGATGAATCGAGGAGGCCCCCAACCCACCATTGTTCGCCGTATTGGATGTGAAGTCCGGCTGGCCAAAGACGAGTTCCGCTTCCGGCTGATCGGAGGTTATCGGGTAATTAAAACGGAGGACACGGTGGGCAAAAGTCTCCCCCACGTACATCTTCCGATTCTTACGGTCGATGGCCACACTGTGTGTCGCACCGAATGTGTTGCTGGTCGTCGCGCTCGATCCCGATTCAAAGGTTGGATTACCGACTACAAAAGCCGCATCCTGACCATTCTGCCACGGGTTCGGTCCGTTGTTTTGTACAACATAAACCCGGCTGTGTTCCCAGGATGTGAAGATAATATCGGGGTAACCATTGTCTGACACATCCGCAACTGCCACACCAACGGTCCCACCCAGCAGAACCTCCGGCGAATCAAAAGTCAGCGGATCTCCGAATGTATAGTCACCATTTCCGTAAAGATACCTCATGGTACCTTGCAAGCCACCGATGACAACATCGAGGTTACCGTTGCCGTTAAGGTCGGCAAGGACCACATTGGAGGACGTTTGGCCAATATCAATGGTGTCTTCAAGGGTGAATCCCCCCGCTCCATCGCCACTGAAAATGACCATCGTCTGATGGTCCACAGTACTGTTGGCAACAACGATATCCAGATTGCCATTTCCATTCAAATCCCCAACTGCCAGACCACGGGGATTGGAGCCAGGCTCCAGAGAAATGACCGATGATGGAGTGCTCGGGAATGTTCCCTGGGTGCCTCCCTGGGCTCCCCCGTTATTGAGGTATATACGCACCTGGCTGACCGGGCCTGATTCCACCACAACAAGATCGAGGTCACCGTCGCCATCGACATCACCAATACCAAACCCACTTGATGAAAAGCCGCCCTGGACATGAGTCCATGTCAACGTGCCCGAGCCGTTATTGCGATAGACAGAGAGGCCGTTCTCCCCCACCTTCACGACATCATTGAAACCGTTGCCGGTAAGATCCGCGCCACCAATAAAGGTGGGCCGTGTGGAAGAGGGGTAGGAAACAATGTCCGACCACGATGTTCCAAGGCCATTGGCATTCAGGCGCACCTCCAAGCCGTTGGTTCCTGCCTCATTATTGAAATCACCCGCGATCAGATCACCACGCCGATTATTCGTCAGGTCCAAAATAAGAATCCCCTCAGGAGAGAGGGGGAAACTTTGGGTGGACTGAACAGTAAATGTACCGGCGTTCCCGGTGCTGTTGTGGAAGATGGTGGAACTTAATCCGCCGCGATCCGCTGTTGCCATATCCAGCAAGCCATTCCCTGTGACATCCCCGACGGAGACATTGTGAGGGTTTGTGCCCGTGGGATAAAAGACCGGCGTCTCAAAATTGGAGGGCTGGGCAAACAATGGGGAGGTGGCGAGCACCATCAAGGCAGGAATTAAAATGGCCCCGAGAGTAAATCGCACGCGGGGGGATCTCCTACCGGAGGTTTTGCCTGCCGCCACAGCTTGGCAAGGTCCGGCGGGTGAGGAGAAAGGGTGGGGTTTCATGGTATCGTGTTCCCTTTGTTTGGCAGTCCTAATCAAGATGCTTTCGCATTGTTGACCAGGTAGGATTGCGTTTTTTGAGCGAGAGGCTCGTGGCTACTAATGAGGAAAAAGCGGCTTATTCTTACCATGCGTCAATCTAAATGTAGCCAAACTCTCAGCTGTACGATTGGGTATAATTTACGTGCAACAATTGACACAAAAAATGTAACGCCACATACCCACGACAACATGTGGAAATGACATGCAAATTGATGATGGTGGAGGAACAGGCAAAACCAACGGAAACATCACAGATATCAAGGAAGTATAGAAAAAGTTAACATCAAAGGTACACCTGAAGTCACAATTGGGATATCTTCAGGCCCAATTGACGGGATTGCGGGTCGACTCGAAAATCCGGACGATGGGTAAGCAGCGAACCAACCATTGATGTGAAAAAAAAATCAACTTTTCCATTGCCGAAACAAGGGGGCAGGTCAGGCAAAGTCCTGAAATCAGTGTGAACCGGCCACCGCTTCGGAAAGATCAGGGTGCCTGGAAGGCCTGCTCGATCATCGTGAGGGCCCTTGTTTGGGCCACTCCCGTTTCCCCCGGAGTCAATGGGCGGGTCTCATCGAGGACACAGCGGGAAAAATGCTCCACCATGTGGAGGTAGTGGTTGGCGCCCCCCACCTCGATATCCTCCATGCCGCCGTTTCGTTTAACACGAATACTGACAGGGTTCCAGCTGGGAATGAACGGTTTCTCCACATGGATGGAACCGGTCGTCCCGATGATGTCGCAAAATTGGTTTCCGTAGGTTACAAGGCTGCCTGCAACGATCGCTGTTGTCCCGGACCTGAAGGTGAGAATTGCAGAGGAGGAACGATCCACATGAGGGGCGACCAGGTCGGCGGAGGACTTGCACCCCACCGGCTCCTCGCCCAGCAGAAACCGGGCAACATTGACCCCGTAACAGGTCACATCAAAGAGCGCTCCCCCGCCCAGTTTCGTCGACCATCGATGGTTCTCCATATCCCCGCTCAGGTCACCCATCAACCCGGCGCGCAGCAACCGAACCTGGCCAATGGCCCCTTCCCCAAGGAGGCCACGAACGACCTCCCACTGGGGATGGTGTCGGTACATGTAGGCCTCCATGAGTCGGCGTCCCTTACGAATGGACATCTCCTCCATTCGACGGGCGGACGCATCATCCATTGTGAGGCTTTTCTCACAGAGGACATGCTTTCCATTCTCAAGGGCCCTGATGGTCCATTCCTCGTGAAATCCATTGGGGAGACCGATGTAGATGGCGTCCACATCCGGGTCCGAGACAACGGCTTCGTAGGAGGCCATGTGCTTTTCCGCACCAAGTTCCCCGGCAAGCATCCGCGCCTTTTCACCGTCCCTGCTTCCAATGGCGACAAGTCGCGACCCCGCTGCCCAATTAATGGCCGGGCAGACAGCATTTCGCGCGATATTTCCACAACCGATGATTCCCCATCTCACGATTTCGGGCATTGATGAGCTCCTTGCAGGAAATGGGGGTGCCTTTTTATCCCTTGGCGACTTGGCCGATGGGTTCCGAGGCACCGTTTGCCGAGACACGACCCGTGATCATCTGGGCGGATTCCTCACGGGGTTCATAGGTTGGCATTTGAATCACAACCTTGATGACGTCCTCCTCCATCCGGCGTATCATCCGGAAAGCGTCGGGGACCTCTTCGAGGGAAAGCAGGTGGGTGATGGTGGCTTCGACCCCCTCCATTTGGGGGGATTGGCGCAGGCGAAGTGATCGCGCCAGGGTGTTGTGGGGGCGGCGGGTAAAGTTTACCGTCAGCGCTTTCTGGCGGGCTTCACGGGCGTCAAAGAGGACCCTGTTGTCGAGGGGAATGCCACCGATCAAAACCTGGCCACCGCGCCGTGACACGGCGACTGCAGTCCGGGAGGATTCAGAGGCATTGCTGACATCAATGGCGAGGTGTACCCCGCCCGATTTTGACGATCGGGCGTAGTCGATGGCCTCGATGGGATCGAAGGCCTTGTCGGCTCCCATGCTGACGGCCGCCCGGCGCCTGTATCCAATGGGATCGATGGCAATGATTTCCCCGGCTCCACGGGCGCGCAGGACCTTGATGGTCAGCAGGCCCAAATGGCCGCAACCAACGACGGCCGCGCTTCCCATGAAGGGGAATCGGGCAACCTCCAGGAAGTGGGCGGCTAGACTCAGTGGAGTCGCCAGCACCGCGAGTTCATCAGGCATGTCATCGGGGATGGGAACACAGAGGGCTGATGGCCAGGAAAAACGCTGCTGCATGGCACCCATCACGGGGGGGCATCCAAGAGTCCGGGCGTGGGGACAAAGTGTCTTCTGGCCATCCCGACACCATTCACACTTCATGCAGGGGGAAACGGGATCGAGAACCACACGCTGCCAAAGGAGTTTTTTGTGCACACCCCTGTCGACCCCGACAACCCTTGCCACGCATTCGGTTCCAGGAATGTGGGGATGACGAAATCCATCGGTAAGTGGCGCCCCACGTCTATAATGGAGGGCATCGGTCCCGGAGATTCCCACAACGAGGGGTTCAACCAACAATTCCCCGGCGCCGGTCTCACGACGGGCAGGCAGGTCGAAGAGTTCAACGGTTTCCGGTGTGGTCAGGTGGACGACTTTCATTGGTGAAACCTTCTCATCGGGGGGGCGTTTACTTGTTCAGTTTTTCGACTTTGTCAAGGACATCACGGTACCCCGCATCTATCTTGCAGAGTTGTTTGAAGACGTGTTCGGCCTTGTCGTAGAGCTTGAATTCCAGGAAGATGTCACCAATGTCGTAAAGGATCTCCATGAGGATGGCCAGTTCGGCGGGTGGATCATTCAGGGAAAGTTGTATATTTCGAAGGGTGTCGGCACAAAGATCGTCGAGGCGCTTTTTCAGATAGGCTCGGGCGAGTTTGGCGGTGCAACGCCTAGCGCGGGCCTTGTCCTCCGGATCGCGGGAGGCTCGTTGGTAGCAGGTAATGGCCTCGCTGTGGTTTTCCATGCTGGTGGCCAGGTCACCCAGTTGCTCCAGGGTTTCGGGTCCCCCCTTGCCCGTCTCCAATTCCTGCTTGAGATAGACAAAGCGCTCCTCGCCCATGGCCTTGTCTATCTGGAGTTTCCACTTTTTGATCTGCTTGTTTCGGGGATCGGCCAGTTCGAGCAGCTTGAGATACTCCGATGCGTCCTGGGCATGGGATGCTTCCATGGCAACAGGGATGATCCGTTCGAGCAACTCAATGTCCCTGGGGTTTTCCGTGAAAAGGTGGGCGACGTAGGGACGGGCACTGGAAAAGTCATTCAGGGCCAGGTAGGCATTGGCCATTGCCTGGTTGATCTCCCTGGTCTGCTCGCCACCATGACCCAAATAAAGCGTGTAGGTATGGATCATGTCGGTGAAGCGACCATTGGTGCGGTATGTTTCCGCAAGATAGCGCAATGTGGGGAGGTGGTTCGGCGAGCGACTGAGAATCTTGTCGGCGGCCTTTCGCGCGGCATTGACCTTGTCGAGGGAGCGTTCCGCCATGATCTTGACGACTTCCAGCGCCTCATCCAATTGTCCGGACATTACCTGAAGGTCACCAAGCAGGTTGATGACGGGAAAGGGAACATCAACCTTTTCCTTATAGACGGACAACCTTTCGGCAACCTCCTGCTTTGCACCCGGGTGGTGGGCAAGAATCTGGTCCACAAGGGGGATGATCTTGCTTGTATGGTCCCCGTCGATGAGCATCTGGAGGGCCTGGAGTTGGAGCTTGAGGTCCTCGGGATTTTCCCGGGACTCCTCAAGGATCTGCACGACCTCCGATGTATAGATCGCCTCCTCGACCTTGCGGAGGATCTTCTCCACGCTTTTTCGTTCGTCGACCGGTGGGTTGAGGCGAAGTGCCTGCTCGGCAGCGGTCCGGGATCCATCCAGCTCGTCCTGCTCGAAGAGGATTTCCGCTTCAAGAAGGTGGGATGCGGCGGTGGTGCGGTCCGACTTGTTCAGGATGCGAAGACGTTCGAGCGCTTTGCCCGTCTTAGAATTGGCGTGAAGAACCTGTATATACTCGAATTCCGTCACGGAATCGCGGGGATCATCGGCAACCATTTCCTCGAGGAGCTTCTCAAGCCTGGCACCCTGGCCAATCTCGCGGTAGGTGTTGATGAGGCGACGCCTGACATCACGCTGGTGTGGATCCGCCTCCAGCGATTTCTCCAACCATCGGAGCATCTGCTCGCGCAGTGCCATGCGCTCGGCCTGGTTCGCGAGAAGATTCAGTGCCTTGACTGAATTGGGAGTCCGGGAAAGGACTTCACGAAGGAGGGCCTGGCTTCTCCGGAATGGGATCCCCTCGACCTCGGCCAACTTGGGAATCACCCCAACGGCCTCGTCGACATGGCCCTGATGGATGAGCGCCGTGATATACCGCTCAAGGCCGTCCTCATCCTTGGGAACTCCTCCGGCACGCATGTGTCCCAGCGCCTCGCCGTGGTGTCCCTGGGCAACGAGTTCCTCCACGAGGATTTCCCGCAACTCCTCGTCATCGGCGTGCAGCGTGAACAATTCGCGGAGGTACTTCAGGTAAGCCTGGGAGTCGCCCTCCTCATTGGCTGCCTTGCAAAGTGCTTCGAGAACCTCGCTGTTTGGTTCCCCATTTTCGTGGAAGGACCGGAGCGACTCGACGACCTCGCCCCGGGCACCCCGTCTGAACCGGGCCAGGGTCACCGAAAGGAGCATGCCCTCCTGTCCGGGGCGGAAGAGGAGGGCCACCCGATTGCAGGCAAGCGCCGGGGAGGCGAGACCCTTTTGATCGAAGGATGAAGCCAATCCACTCCAAGCAACCCGATTAATCCACTCAAAGAGGGTGATAAGGAGGACAGGAACAAGGCCACACCCTGCGAGGAGCAGGTAGGTCATGGAATCGAGTTCGGGCCATTCATTGGGGACAAAATTGTGGGCGGAAAAGGCGGCCCGCACGGGGAGGGCCGTCGTGGCACCGGCAACAAAGGCTGCCGGCAGGATCAGGAGCCAGGGGCGACGGGGGCGTCGCGCGCTGAAGCTCAGGAGATAGGCGAGAAGAAAAACTCCAAGTGCAACGGCCGAAAAAACTGCGTGATCACGGTAAAGGGCCTCGGACGCGGCCGTCAGCGCGATCCCCTCGGGGATTGTCGCCCAACTGGAAATTCCCCACTGGATCAGATACAGTGATGCCAGTAGTGAAATAACAAGCAATGTGTTGGAAATCTTGGTAACCATTCATTTCCCTGAAGGGCGGCACCTCCGCCCTGTGATACCCGTCACCCTGTCGGAATCAGATTTTTTCCGAACGGGAAGGGGCGGACAAGCCTTTCTTCACCGTGAGCACAAACAAGGCCGGGCTCCCGCGTGAAGCAGGAGCCCGGCCTGTGGAGGAGGGGAGGGAGGAAAATAGGTGTTTGGGAGTTTGGTACCTCTCTTTGTCTGGTGTGTTACCGCAACCATCTGATGTAAGTCTGCAACATGACCTTGGGTCCGTCAACCACCAATTTGCCATTTTTTGCCCACTTACCACTTTTTTTTGGGCGAATGTGGCATTCCGGCGACAATCCGGGTGGAACATTCACAAGAACCACCCGAAGGAACCGTAAAATTGCCGGTCATCACTTCAAGTATTTTGCCAACCGGGCCAGACCTTTTTCAATATTACTCTCTGAAGTTGCATAGGAAAGGCGGACGCATCGGTCCTCCCCGAAGGCAACACCCGGCACCACCGAAACATTAGCCACTTCCAGGAAGGCCTCGGCAAAGGTCATCGAATCGGTGATTTTCTTCCCACCAATCTCCATCCCGTAGGTATCGGAGACATCGGGGAAGGCGTAAAATGCCCCCTTTGGAGCGGGGTCGCACTTCACTCCCTTGAGGGAATTGAGTCCCTCGACAATAAGGCGACGGCGGCCGTCGAAGGCCTTGAGCCAGGAATCAAGAAAACCATGGTCACTCCGAAGAGCGACGGCGGCTGCACGCTGGGTGAAGCTCACCGGGTTGCTGGTGCTTTGACCCTGAAGGGCCGACATCGCCTTGATAAAGGAGGCAGGGGCGGCGCACCAACCCAGTCGCCAGCCGGTCATGGAGTACGCTTTTGACAGGCCATTGACAATGATGATGCGGTTGCGGAACTCGGGAACCAACGTCGCCAGGGAGTTGAATTCCGCTCCGTCATATACGAGCTTTTGGTAAAGGTCATCGGAGATGATGGTAACTTCGGGGAATTCCTTGAGGACATCGGCCAGCGCCAGAAGCTCCTCCTTTGTATAGACAGCACCGGTGGGATTGCTCGGGGAATTGAGAATGACGGCCCTGGTCTTCGGCGTGATCGCCTCCCGAAGTTGGGCAGGACTCAACTTGAAACCAGCCTCGGGGGGGCAGGTCACGATGACAGGCTTTCCACCGCACGCCTTCACCTGTTCCGGGTAGCTCAACCAAAAGGGGGAGGGAATGACGACCTCGTCACCCTCATCAAGGAGGACGAAGAAAATATTGAAAAGGGTATGCTTTCCACCAACGGAGACGAGGGTTTCTGCGACCTCGTACTTCAGCCCGTAATCACGGTCGAGTGCCTCGACGATGGCCTCGCGGAGTTCCGGCGTCCCGGGCACCGGGGTGTACTTGGTCACACCGGCCTTGAGATCCTCGATGGCGACGTTCTTGACAAAATCAGGAGTGTCGAAGTCGGGTTCGCCCGCTCCAAAGGAGATCACATCGATTCCCTCGGCGCGCATCGCCTTGGCCTTGGCAGTCAGGGCAAGAGTGAGGGAGGGGGCAATTCCGGCTGCTTTTTTGGAAATCTTCATGGGCATGGAACCAATCAGGAGTGAATTCTGCCGGGGAGGAGGGGAAGGCCCTTCCCACCCGACGCGGGGCGCGGATGTCTAATGGAGAGAGGTGGTGCAGGACAAGGGTGAAGATGATCAGGGTGCGGCAAAACAGCCAGTGGCCACGACATTCATTCAGACTGGAGAGGTGTGAAGGCATCTGGGGATGCTCGACCCAAATAACCCCCAAGCCCCTCGCAAATCGGTTGCAGGGTAGATCCACAAGTCGCCCCATATCAAATATCTACAATCGTCGTCACGGAGTCGTCACCCAGATTTTTAGATTGGAGGGTTGACAAGGGGGCGATAATTCGCACACCATTGATTCGCACACGAATGATTCGACTCCGATCTAGTGTTTAACTGAAAGATGCCAATGACCCCCGAGACAGATACGCCCTCCCCTGCCACCGTCGCCAGCGACGAGAATGGTGTGTCCTCTCCCATGGATCCCGGGGACACCGTGAAGCCCGGATCGGTTCCCATGGGAATGGTTTCGGGCCGTAACGAGGAAACAAGGTTTCTTTGGAGTCTGAGGCGTATTATTCGCGCCCTTGGCAATCACTCCCGCCGCATGGTTGTGGAACACGGGATCACATCCCCCCAACTCATCTGCCTGCTTCGCCTCAAGGAGACCGGTCCGGTTTCCATGAAGGGTCTTGCTCGGGAGGTCGATCTGAGCCCCAGCACGGTTGTGGGTATTATTGACCGTTTGGAGCTTCGCGGCCTCGTCCGCCGGGAACGGGTCGGCAAGGATCGTCGAGTCGTGACCCTGAGCATCACCGATTCCGGTTGTGCATTGCTCAATTCCGCCCCCTCCCCTCTTCAGGATGCCTTGTCCCTGGCACTCAAGTCACACCCCCACGAAGAAAGCGCCCGTCTGGCCGCAACCCTCGAACAGATCGTAGACCTGATGGAAATCCGGGAGGTCGAACCGGTGCCGCTCTATGATGTGGAAGGGATGTTTTCCAAGGCAGCTGAATTTGGGGATGACCTGACCTCTGGTCTTGGAACCCCGGACAATGAAACGTTCGGCAGAAAATGAATATTTCGGAAGGAAAGGAAGCCAATTTGAGTCCATCAACCCAGGATCAGGATGCTGTTGCGATTCGGTACCGGGAACCGGTGCCCCAGGATGGTGCACCCATTCATTCCCTGATCGACACCTGCAAGCCCCTCGACCTGAACTCACTGTATTGTTACCTGCTGGTGGCCACGCATTTTGCCGCCACGAGCGTGGTTGCGGAGGATAACGAGGGAATTGGTGGCTGCATTTCGGCATATATCCTTCCCTCCAAGCCGGACACGGTTTTTGTCTGGCAGGTCGCCGTGCATCCACGCATGCGCGGAAAAGGGCTGGCAGGGAAGATGCTTCATGAAATTATCGAGCGAAAAGCGTGCGGGAAGGTGAGGTTCATGGAAACCACCGTATCCCCTTCAAACACGGCATCAAAACGTCTTTTTGCTTCGTTTGCCCGTTCTCTCGGCACGGAAATCACGGAGCAGACTTTTTTCACCGCCGAGCATTTCGGCAAGGAACAACACGAGGACGAGGTGCTTCACCGTATCGGTCCCTTCACCCCCCCCAACACAGACACCCAAAGGAGCTAGTCTCATGGATATCATCAATGAACTCGAATCAGAAGTTCGCGGTTATGTAAGGTCATTCCCTGTCGTCTTCACACGCGGCAAGGGTGCGACTCTGGAAACAGAAAAGGGCGACAAGTACATCGATTTCCTCGCCGGAGCCGGAACACTGAATTACGGCCACAACAACCCGCTGTTCAAGGAACGCCTCCTTGAATACATCGAAAAGGACGGTGTTGTTCACGGTCTGGACATGGCAACAAGCGCCAAGGTGGCCTTCCTGGAGGCCTTCGACGAGAAGATCCTTCGTCCCCGCGGCCTGGAATACAAGTTCCAGTTCACCGGTCCCACCGGTACCAATGCCGTCGAGGCGGCATTCAAGCTCGCCCGCAATATTACAGGGCGGACAAATATCATTTCCTTCAGCAATGGCTTCCACGGCGTGACCCTCGGGTCCGTTGCCGCAACAGGCAACAGCCACTTCCGTGATGCCACCGGCATCCCCAACAACGGATCGACATTCATTCCCTACGATGGGTACCTTGGTGAGGACTTTGACACCACGGAATACCTGGAAAAAGTCCTGAGCGACAACAGCAGTGGTGTGGACCTCCCCGCCGCCGTGATCGTGGAAACAGTTCAGGGCGAAGGCGGCGTCAATGTTGCCGATGCGGAATGGTTGCGCAACCTCCAGGATGTCTGCCGCAAGCACAAGATCCTTCTCATTGTTGACGACATTCAGGTCGGCTGCGGTCGCACCGGTGACTTCTTCAGTTTTGAGGAAGCGGGCATCTACCCCGACATCGTCACACTTTCCAAGTCCCTCAGTGGTTACGGACTTCCCTTCGCCCTCGTTCTCATGAAGCCGGAACTGGACATTTGGAAGCCCGGGCAGCACAACGGCACCTTCCGTGGCCACAACCTGGCCTTCGTGACCGCCCGTGCAGCCATCGAGGAATACTGGGTGGACAATTCCTTCTCAAAGGAAATCAAAGAAAAGGGTGCGTATATACGCAAGCGCCTGGAGCAGATTGTCGAGAACGATGGAGACGGTTACCTCTCCACCCGTGGACGCGGCATGATCCAGGGTCTCGTCTGCGAAACCGGCGAGATGGCGTCGCAGATCTCACAGGCCTCCTTCAAGCGCGGCCTGATCATTGAGACCTCCGGCTCGGAGGGCGAGGTCGTCAAGTGCCTGTGCCCGCTGACCATTGAACAGGACGAACTGGAAACGGCCATGGACATTCTTGAGAACGCCGTTCAGGACGTTCTTTCCCAGACAACCTCGTCCATTACACGCTCGAACTGAACAAGGAGATAGACATCACATGATTGTACGTACCCTACAGGAAGCAGAGAAAACTGAGAGGCGTGTCACCGCAAAAAACTGGGAGAGCGTTCGGCTCCTCCTCAAGAGTGATGGCATGGGATACAGTGTCCATGTCACGACAATCTACGCCGGCACCTCCACCGAGATGGAATACCGCAACCACCTGGAAGCAGTGTATTGCATCGAGGGCGACGGCGAGATTGAGACACTGGCCGACAACAAGGTCTACCAGATCTCCCCGGGGACAATCTACGCCCTGGACAAGCATGACCACCACATCCTCCGTGCGCGGAAGGATCTGAAACTGGTCTGCGTTTTCAATCCTCCCGTCACCGGGAAGGAAGTTCACGACGCGACAGGCGCCTACCCGCTTGAGGCGGAACCGATCGAAGCCTGAATCTCGTCTATCAACGAAGAGCCAATGGGGGCCGTCCACAAGTTGGACGGCCCCTTTTGAGCCCAAGACCCGGGTTCGTTGCGACGCGGGAAAGCATTGAAGCCCTCCGGCCGTTGGAAATAACATAACGGTCGAGACCAACTCCAACAGGGAGCCTCATCAGATGAAAAAGATTCAATGGAACCTTCGAAACGCCATTTTCGGTATTACCAGCGCCATCATGGCGGTGGGAATCCTTGCCGCCTGTGGTGGCGAGGACAGGAGCCGTGACACGCTGGAGCGTGTGCGGGAGGAAGGCACCATTCGAATTGGTTATGCCAATGAGGCTCCCTACGCTTTTCGGGATTCCGAAACCGGGCGTGTTACGGGCGAGGCCCCGGAAATCGCCCGGGTCATACTTGGCCGCATGGGTGTGGAGGAAGTTGAAGGCGTTCTGACGGAATTCGGCTCGCTGATTCCCGCCCTCAATGCTGGCCGTGTCGATATTGTCGCGGCGGGAATGTATGTCCTTCCCGAGCGTTGTGCCCAGGTGGCATTTTCCGAACCGACCTACTCCATTGGTGAGGCCATCATGGTCGCTGATGGCAATCCGCTGGAGCTTCACTCTTACGAGGACATTCTGAACCATGATTCCGCCAGACTTGGCGTGGTATCCGGTGCCATTCAGGTTGGATATGCCCAGGAGATGGGAATTCCGAGCGATCGACTTGTCCGTTTTCCGGATGCACCAAGCGCCGTTGAGGGAGTCCGTGCCGGCCGGGTTGATGCCTATGGTGGGACGGCCCTGACGGTTCAGGATCTCCTCGATCGTGATACAAGCGGGCGTATAGAACGCGCCGCCCCCTTTACCGATCCCGTTATAGACGGCGAGGAGGTTCGTGGTTATGGCGCCTTTGCCTTCCGCCAGGCGGATCAGGCATTCGTCGACGAATTCAATCGCCACCTCCTTGAGTTTATCGGCACCGAGGAACACCAGAATTTGGTGCGCGAGTTTGGTTTCACTGAAATGGAACTTCCGGGTGGTGTGACCACTGCCGAGCTTTGCGCCCGGGGGGAATAACGGTTGCCCGCCCCCTTTGATCTCCTGCCCAGCATCCTGGCAGGGTTGGATATTACCCTCAAGGTTACCGCTGGCGGAATTGCCCTCGCCATTGTCATGTCCTTCCTGGCGGGGCTTGCGAAGATTTCGCGCTTCTTCCCCCTTCGGTGGCTGGCAATTGCGTATATCGAAACTTTTCGGGGGACCTCCGCCCTCGTCCAGTTGTTCTGGTTTTTCTACGTCCTTCCCTTTATGGGCTTTGACCTCAGTGCCCTTGCCGCGGGGATTATTGTCCTTGGCTTGAATGCTGGTTCCTACGGTGCGGAAGTTGTCCGGGGCGCCATTCAATCCGTGCCCAAGGGTCAATACGAGGCTGCAACAGCGCTGAACATGGGTCGCTACCGGGTGTTGTGGCGCATCATCGTCCCCCAGGCGATTCCGTCGATGCTTCCCCCCTTTGGGAACATTTTTATCGAGCTTTTAAAGAATACAGCGCTTGTGGCGTTGATCACGCTGGCAGATCTGACCTACGAGGCGCGCATGATCTGGGAGGAGACCTCCCGCTCGTTCGAGGTCTTCGCCCTCCTACTTTTTGTCTATTTTGCATTGGCCCTTTGTATCACCTTCGTCATGCGGCTTCTGGAGAAGTTTTTCTCCCGCAGTATCGACAGAAGGAGGGCCTGATCCATGAACTTTCAATGGGACTGGCAATTTACCTTCGAGACTGTGCTTCCCGCATTGTTGGTGGGTTTTCGCATCACCGTCATGGCCACAATTCTGGGGATGATTCTCGCCCTGGTTCTTGGTCTGCTTCTGGCCATTGGCAGAAGGTCACCAATCAAGTTTGTCTCCTACCCGATTGGATTTCTTATTGAATTCATTCGAAGCACTCCCCTGCTGGTGCAGCTTTTCTTCCTCTATTACGTCCTGCCGGATTACGGGATTTCCCTTTCGCCCCTTACCATTGGCATTCTCGCGCTGGGAGTCCATTACAGCTCCTACACGGCGGAGGTCTATCGCGCCGGCATCGAGGCCGTGGATCGGGGTCAATGGGAGGCCGCCATTTCCCTCAATCTTTCGCCCCTCCAGACATGGAAGCGCATCATCATTCCCCAATCCATTCCCCCCGTGGTTCCCGCCCTTGGGAACTACCTGATCGCGATGTT